>JAGDAS010000045.1 GCA_017959385.1 Paludibacteraceae bacterium | reverse complement strand
CTCCCAAATCCGGCGATCGTACAACCGCGAATCACAAAGCCCTCCGTGTTGGCCGACTGCATACTGATACCTCGGTTGGTACCGCCTGTATTGGCTGTCGCCCCGTTGGCAGCTGTCAGACCAATAACGCAATCAAGCACTTGCACATTGGCGGCTCGAGAGTTGTCAATTGCATTGCTTGCGTTGTAAATGGTTAGGTTTTTGATAATTGTGCCTGCAGCTCCCGTTGAACCTTCGTCTGTAAAACGAAACACCGACAAGCCATTGGCATTGATGGCTATATTGTTACCACCATCAATCGTTACTGGGTTCGACAAACCCCAATACTGCGACCCCATGGTGATTGTACCCGACACCGAAAACGTAATGGTGTGGGGTGTTGCATTGTCCTGATCGACCCGGCGAATCGCCCAACGGAGCGTACCTTCGGTGTCCTCGTCACCCAGTGACGTAACGACAAAATCCGTTGCTGATGCGGGGATGGTACATGTGCAGAGCACCGCAACGGAGAAAAACAAGCGTAAAAGATTATTTTTCATACGATTTTTTTTTAGATTCTTTAGACGATATTTGATTTAATAGGTGTGCAAATATACAACTAAATCCATTGTTTCGAACAAAAAAATCAACTATCACAGAAAAAAACACAAAAAAACCGCATTACATCACCATCACTACAAACCCAAGCTCAAAAAAGAAAAAAAGCCGGTTTCAACGCAGGAAACACCTGTTTTCACCCCCCTGCCGGCAACGGTGGGAAGCAATCCGACCCACAACCCTGCCACGCAAAGATGTGGACGCAAACATGGATCATTGTGGATTTCAACTGTTAAAAACCAGCGGAAAATCAGTTGAACGACCGACGGCTGTAGGAAAGAAAACGTCCGCCCATGAGCTTGTTCTTCTTCCATACATAGAAGGCAACGCAGCCCATAAACGCCGTCCATACCAACAGATTCTGCAGCCAAACACTGACCTGGAACCAATTGAGGAAGAACAGCGCCATACCGAATCCGAGCTGCAGCATACCGTAGCTGCCCGACACCAGCAGGTGGGGCTTGTGGTGTTCGTTGACAAGCAGTTGAAACAAGTGGATCCGGTGCGACTGAAAGATGTTGTCACCGGCCAGCAGACGTTGCAGCACCGTCACACCCGCCTCCATATACACCACGGCGAGCAACAGGATATAGGCCACATTGCCCGTCCGGACAATCAGCGTAAGCAACGCATACAAAATCACATAGCCCACCACAATGGCACCCACGTCACCGGAAAAGCATTTCGGTTTCAGACGTGCGTTGTAGAAAAGGAAAAGCAAAGTGGGAACCAGCGAGAAGTAGAGCCAGTTCTCGTCAATATAGTCAATTACATAGCGGTCGATCAGGATAAGCGGAACGAGGGTGGCCAGGGTCAGAAAACCCATCATACCGTTGATGCCGTCCATAAAATTATCCAGATTGACAGTACCCACCGCCAGCACCAACAGGGTGAAGCCGGCCAGCCACTGCACCGCATGGGCGCCCATGGTGATGTTGTTGGCCGGTTCGACCGCAATCTGCAGCAGCATCAGCGTAATGGCGAAGAATTGGACAATCAACCGGATCAGAAACCAGACATCGATCAAATCGTCAATAAAACTCACCACCGCCAGCATAAACAGCCCCGCCAGCATCCACCAGGGCATAGGAATCCCCTGAATGCAGGCATAGACAACATAAACGGCATAACAGATGAAAAAAATAAATCCCGCACCGGTGATCACCGGCTGGGAATGCGAACTGCGGTGGTTGACACCGGCCAGCAGACCGTATTTGCGCGCAATCGGAAAATACAACTGCAACAACCCCCACGAGAGCAGCAAAGCAAAGAAGGGCAGCAAAATGATAGGCAACGAACGGTCGGTCATAACATCACTCAATTCAACTGCAAAGATAACACAAATATAACAGATTTTGCGTATCTTTGTCCGAAATATTGCGACAGCATGACAGCCAAGGAATTTTTCCTGCGTTATACCCACCTGATCTTCAACACATCGCAAGCATGGAAGCATTTGGTGGAAGTACGGGAGGGGGATCAGCCCATGTGGCGGTTCGCCTACCCCGCCATCGCATTGTCGTGCATCACCCATTTCGCACGGAACTGCTGGACGGGTGGATGGCCCGACGGCCTGCGGGGCGGCCTGGCCGTCTTCCTCATCCTGTTCTGCAGCATCTACCTGGGGCTGCTGTGCACGCGTCTCTATGCCCGCATTTTTCTGAAAAGAAGCATGGACACCGTCACCGCCCAGTATTTCACCGTCTATTGCAACGCTCCGGTCTTCTGGGTATCCATGCTGGAACCGCTGGCCGACAATTTTTTTTACATCGGCATCATGAAGGTGTACGCCGTCTATGTCGCCTACATCGGTGTATATACGCTTTGGAAGCAGGACGGACGGCCTCAGGCGCTGTTCTCGACCGCCACGGGACTGACCATCGCCCTGCTGCCCACCCTTGTCAAATACATCATCGGCCACATCATGGTCGGCCTGATACCGTAACCCCCGCTTCATGAAAAAAAACGACATTTACATAAAAAACAAAAAGGCTTCGTTCGACTATGCTTTCCTGGATGAATGGACGGCGGGCATTGTGCTGTCGGGCACGGAAATCAAGTCCATCCGGCAGTCGAAAGTCAATTTGACCGACAGTTTCTGCTATTTCAACGGAAACGAACTCTGGCTGAAAGGCATGAACGTCGCCGCCTACGCATACGGGTCGTACAACAACCACCAGCCCCAGCGTGACCGCAAACTGCTGCTTACCCGCAAGGAACTGCGCAAGCTGCAGCAGGAAGCCGCCAGTCCGGGCCTCACCATTGTCCCCACCGCCCTGTTCATCAACGAACGCGGGCTGTGCAAGGTCAAGATCGCGCTGGCCAAGGGCAAAAAAGAATTCGACAAACGCGAAACCATCAAGGAGAACGAAGCCAAACGCGAAATGGCGCGCGCACGCCGCAACGATTATTGAACATCCGAATTAACCCAGGTAATATGAAAATCGTTATTGCAGGAGCAGGAGATGTAGGAACCCACTTGGCCAAGATGTTGTCCAAGGAGAACCACACCATCATTCTGCTGGATGAAAACACTGAAAAAATCAAGGCGCTGGAGTCAAACTACGACATCCTGGCCGTGCCGGGCAATCCGACCTCCATCCACGACCAACGGGAGGCGCAGGTGCCGGATGCCGACCTGTTCGTGGCTGTCACACCCTACGAAAGCACCAATATCACCGCTTGTCTGCTGGCCACCAACCTGGGCGCCATGAAGACGCTGGCCCGTGTCACCAACCAGGAATACATGCTGCCCAAGAACAAGGAGTTCTTCAAAAGCATGGGGGTCGATTCGCTGATCAACCCCGAGATTCTGGCCGCCTCCGAGATTGTCAACAGCCTCAAAAAGGGCTGGGTACGGCAATATGTGGAACTCTCCAACGGCGCGCTCATCGTGCTGGCCACCAAAATCCGCGACAGTTCCCCCCTCTGCGGCATTCCGCTCTTCCAAGCCTTTTCGGCAAACAACAAAGTGCGCATCGTCGTCATCAAACGGGGCGATGAGACCATCATTCCCGGCGGCAGGGACTGCATTATGAGCGGCGACATCGTCTATTTCATCACCACACGCGAAGGGGTGGACGAAGTCCGCGTCAAGTCGGGCAAGGAGGAATTCGATATCGGCAGTGTGATGATGATGGGAGGCAGCCGTATTTCGGTCAAGACCATCCAGCATTTGCCGTCGAGCATGAACATCAAAGTTCTGGAACAGGATATGGACAAGATCTACCGCATCATCGAGCAGGTAGGCAACGACACGCTGGTCATCCACGGTGACGGCCGCGATGTCACGCTGCTCAAGGAGGAGGAGATTGAGTCGTACGACGCCTTCGTAGCCCTGACCGGCAACTCCGAAGCCAACATCCTCGGATGCCTGACCGCCAAAGGGCTGGGCGTGAAACGCACCATTGCCGAGGTGGAAAATATGGACTACATCGCCATGGCCGAAAGCCTGGACATCGGTGCCATCATCAATAAGAAGATCATCGCCGCCAGCCACATCTACCAGATGATTCTGGGCGGCAACGCCTCGGTACGCTGCCTCACTTTTGTGGATGTCGATGTAGTGGAGCTGGTGGCCGAAACGGAATCCCCCATCACCAAAGCGCCACTCAAATCGCTCAAACTCCCGCGCAACATCATCATCGGCGGTGTGGTGCGCGAGGGGAAGGGATTTGTAGCCGTAGGCGACACGCAGATTGAGGCCGGCGACAGCGTCACCGTATTCTGCAGTCAGAACACCATTCAAAAAATCGAGAGCTGGTTCAAATGAAAATCCTGAACATCCGCATGATTCTGCGCGTCATGAGCATGCTGCTCCTGATCGAGGCGTTTTTCATCCTGCTTTCGGGAGGAGTCTCCTGGCTGATGGGCGACGGGGACTGGATCTGGTTCCTGTTCTCCGCCGGCATTACTGTAATCTTCAGCGCAACAGGTATGCTGGTTACCCGCAACGCCCGTCGCGACCTGGGCAAACGGGAGGGCTACCTGATTGTATCCACCATCTGGCTGTTCTTCTCGCTCTTCGGCGGACTGCCCTACTACTTGAGCGGCGCCATCCCCTCCGTTACCGACGTATTCTTCGAAACCATGTCGGGATTCACTACGACCGGCTCCACCATCCTCAACGATATTGAAAGCCTGTCGCACGGTATGCTG
>JAGDAS010000044.1 GCA_017959385.1 Paludibacteraceae bacterium | reverse complement strand
GAAGTCCCCATGGTTACGGAAGCTGAATAGATACAGCTTCAGGCTTTTGCTCTCCACCATCTTGATGCGTGGAATGTAATTGATAATAATATGTCCGAAGTCGGGCTGGCCTGTCTTGGGGCATAGTGAGGTAAACTCGGGGCAGTCCAGCGTCACCAGATAGTCGTTTTCCGGATGCTTGTTGTCAAAAGTCTCCAGCACTTCGGGATGGTACTCCGAAGCATAGACTGTCTTTTGGTTTCCGAGTTGGGTCAGCATGATTTTCGGGAAGCTAAATAGTTGTTCAATCCCTGGCGGCGCAGCGTGCAGGCCGGACAATGGCCGCAACCGTCACCGGGAATACCGTTGTAACAAGTAAGCGTGCGCCGACGCACATAGTCAAGCCGGCCCAGCGAATCGGCCAGTCCCCAGGTCTGCGCCTTGTCGAGCCACATCAGGGGGGTATGCAGCACAAACTGATAATCCATCGCCAGATTGAGCGTCACGTTGAGCGATTTGACGAATACATCCCGGCAGTCGGGATATCCGCTGAAATCGGTTTCACACACGCCGGTAACGATATGCCGGATGCCATGCGTCTTGGCTACGATGGCGGCAAACGTCAGAAAGAGCATGTTGCGCCCCTCCACATAGCTGTTGGGCGTGGATTTGCCGTCAGGAATCGCCTCATCGACCGGAATATCCATCCGTGTCAGCGAATTGGGCGCCAATTGGTTGAGCAACGCCATATCCAGCACCTGGTGCTCCACACCCAGGTCGGCGGCAATCCGTCGGGCGCAGTCAATCTCCGCCTTGTGCCGCTGTCCGTAGTCGAACGTGACGGCCATCACCTTGCGGAAACGGGCCAACGCCCAGAACAGACAGGTTGTTGAGTCCTGCCCGCCGCTGAAAACCACCAATGCGTCTTCGCCTATTTTCTCCATCGCCTTATTCAAAAGCACCCATTTTCAGCATAGCCACCTCCTGCTCGGTCAGATGGCGCCAATGTCCGCGCTCGAGTTTGTATTTGGTCAGACCGGCGAAATACACCCGGTCGAGTTTCTCCACCTTGTAGCCCAAATGCTCAAAAATCCTGCGGACAATACGGTTGCGCCCGGAGTGAATCTCGATGCCGGCCTCCAAGCGTTTGGAATCCTTGATATATTCCAACGCATCGGCCTGGATAAAACCGTCCTCCAGATGGATCCCCTCCAGAATCTTGTTGAAATCCTCCACCGCCAGCGGCTTGTCGAGCGTTACATGGTAAATCTTCTTCTTCTCGAATTTGGGATGCGTCAGTTTGGTGGTCAGCTCGCCGTCATTGGTGAGCAGCAGCACGCCTGTCGTATTGCGGTCGAGTCGTCCGACGGGATAGAGCCGCTCGCTGCAGGCGCCGCGTATCACATCAAGCACCGTCATGCGGCCGTGCGGATCGCTGACCGTGCAAACTACGTTCTTGGGCTTGTTGAGCAGCACATACACCTTCTTCTCCGACTGGATGAGACGATCGTGGAACATCACCTTGTCGGTCGGTTTCACCTTGGTACCCAGTTCGGTCACCACCTCTCCGTTCACCTTGACCACACCGGCCTGGATAAACACATCCGCCTCACGACGGGAGCACACACCGGCATTGGCCAGACAGCGGTTGAGTCGGATGCTTCCGTCCGGATCGGCGGTTTTGCGCGGTGCGGGTTTCCCTTGAGCGGCGGGTTTTCTCCGCCTTTCGGCAAATGCCGGTCCGTGCTGCCGTTGCTCCGATGCCGAACGGCCACGCGGTGCCGATGGCCGCGATTCCTCCTGCTTACGCATGGTTCAACTCCTTTCTCAATGTTGAAATCTTAGCCTGCAAATCGGCCAACTGCTGTTTCTGCTGTTCCACCTGGGCGGCCATCTGCTCGAAGAGCGGATTGGGCTTTTTGCCCGTTCCCCGGAAAAATCCCAGGTTGTTCTCGCGCGTCAGAATGTCCTGCTTCAGCGCTTCGGCTTTGCGTACCAGTTTCTCCAAATCGGAACGCTGGTGGTCCTGCTGTTTCTTCTCCGGGCTGTTCATCGCCGCCTGACGGGCTTGGAAGAATGTGTCGCAGGCCGCCTTGAAGCGGTTCCATACGGCATCGGACGCCTTGCGGCTGACCGGGCCGATGTTACGCCACTCCTGCTGCAGTTTGACCAAACGGTCGGCGGTCGCCTTCCAATCGGTGCTGCCGCTCAACGACTCCGCCTCTTCGCAAAGCGCCTTCTTGCGGGCCAGATTGTCGGCGAATACCGCGCGGCTTTCCTTATAGAAGGCCGCTCTTGCGGCAAACAACAGGTCACAACGGCTGCGGAACCGCTGGTAAATCCGGTCATTGTCCTTCTTGGGAGCGAAACCGATTTTCTTCCATTCGGCCTGCAGTTCGAGCACTTTCTCCGACAGTGCCTCCCATTGACGGCGGTCTGTAACATGCTCATAATCCAACGATTCGATCGCCTCACAGAGTTTTGTCTTCAACTCCAGGTTCTGTTTTTCCTGCGCCTTGCGCTCCTCATCGAATGCGGCGCGCTGGTGATTGATGATGTCGGAAGTCTGCTTGAAACGCTGCCAGAGTTCCTCCCGGCGGTCGCGTGCCACCGGACCGATCTCCTTCCATTCGGCGTGCAGCTGCTGCAGTTTCTGACTGGCCACAGTAACCTGTTTCTCCTTGAGCAGCGCTTCGGCAGCCTCACACAGGGCCGTCTTGGCCTCCAGATTCTTGCGCAGATCCAGATCGCGCAGCTCGTTGCTTATTTTGACAAAATCATAATATTTCTCCAAATTGGTCTGATAGGCCTTCACCAACGGACCGTACTTGTCGGGGGCCACCTGTCCGGCATCCTTCCAGCGCATCTGCAGTTCACGCACCAGCGGGAAGGTCTTATCGACCTCGTCCGACTGCTCCACCAGCGCGGTGAGCTGATTGACAATGTCCTGTTTGATGGCCAATGCCCGTTCCTGCATGGCTTCCTGCAGTTTGAGCTGTTTGGCGCGCTGCGCCCGGTACCCCTCCATCAGCGCCTTTACTTCAAGCTCCTCCTGCGGGGTCTCCCAGACAATTTCCTCCTCACCCGTGTGGTTACGCCGGGCCTCCTCCTGCAACTGACTCATTTTCTTGTAGAAGGAATTCTTCAAATCGGTAATCTCACGGTGTGCGTCCCCCGCCTGGATCAACTCCTTGAGTTTCTCCACCATCCCGGCCGGCGAAAGGGTCATGTAGTTCTCTTCCATACTTTCGGTTCTGTATTTACTCCCGTCTCAGCGGGATTTGCAAATATACGACAAAAATCCGCATCTACCGCGCGCGATCCTCATTTTTTGCAAAAAACACCGGCTGCGTTTTCACGAGTGCCGAAAATTTCGTAATATTGCACTCTATTTTGCGAAAACAGTACATTTTTAACCAATAAAAGAACAATGAAAGTATTGAAATTCGGCGGAACATCCGTAGGTTCCGTAGAAAACATCAACAAGATCAAAGCCATTGTGGCCGCCGTAAGCGAGCCCGTAGTTGTCGTCGTTTCCGCTGTAGGCGGGGTCACCGACCGGTTGCAGACCATTGCCGGAAAAGCCGCTGAAGGAACCGATTATCTTGCTGATTTCACATACCTGACCGACATACACCACACGATCATCAGCAAAGTGGTGACCGCCAACAACGCCGACGGCGTACTCAAGAAAGTGGATGCACTGCTGGCTGAACTGAAAGACGTTTACAGCAGCATTGCCGGCAAAAAATCGCTCTCGCCCGACGACCTGGCCCTGGTGCTCAGCTTCGGAGAACGCATGTCGTCCGTATTCATGGCGACCGCGCTGGGAGCCGAGCACGCCGACTCGCTTGAGCTTGTTCAGACCAAGCCGTTCCACCACAAGAACATTCTGGACAAGGATGCCACCTACCAGGCCGTCCGCGCCCGTTTCAACGCTCCGGCCACCCGTACGGTCATGGGCGGATTCATTTCGCGCGACAGCGCCAGGCACACCATCACCAATCTCGGCCGTGGCGGAAGCGACTACACCGCAGCCATCGTGGCCGCCGCGCTCGACGCATCGGTATTGGAGATATGGACCGACGTGGACGGATTCCTGACAGCCGATCCACGCCTGGTGCACAACGCCTACACCATTCCGGAACTCTCCTACATCGAAGCCATGGAGCTTTCCAACTTCGGTGCCAAGGTCATCTATCCGCCCACCATCTATCCGGTGTACGAACGCAACATCCCCATTTACATCAAAAACACCACCAATCCCGACTTCTGCGGCACGAAGATCTCCAGCCAGAAGGATCCGGCTGGCAAAGCCATCAAGGGCATTTCATCCATCAATGACACCTGTCTGATCACCCTGCAGGGCATGGGTATGGTAGGCGTACTCGGCATTTCGTCGCGCACGTTCAAGGCGCTCTCCGACGAAGGCATCAGCGTGTTCCTGATCGCCCAGGCCTCGTCCGAGAACTCCACCACCTTCGCCGTCCGCAATGCCGAAGCCGACGATGCCATCAAGGCACTCAGCAAAGAGTTTGAACACGAGCTGCAACGGGGTGAGATCTGGTCGATCACCCCGCAGAAAGACCTGGCCACCGTGGCCATCGTGGGTGACAATATGCGCTACAACGCCGGCCTCTCGGGCAAACTGTTCAACACGCTCGGACGCAGCGGCATCAATGTCATCGCCTGTGCCCAAGGCGCTTCCGAAACCAACATTTCGGTAGTCATCAAGAAGGAAAGCCTGCAAAAGGCGCTCAATGTGATCCACGACTCCTTCTTCCTGAGCGATTACCAGGCCCTGAACATCTTCCTGGTGGGCACCGGAACGGTGGGCGGCAGCCTGTTGGAGCAAATCGAGCACCAGCAGGAGAAGATCCTCAAGCAGAACAGCGTCAAGCTCAATGTAGTGGGCATCACCGATATCAACGGCACCATGATCGACCCGCACGGATTGGATTTGAAAAACTACCGCGAAAACCAGAAAACCCTGGCCAGGCAGCTGAGCAACGAAGAGTTGCAGCAGGCCATCATCGACCTGAACCTCTTCAACTCCGTATTTGTCGATTGCACCGCCAGTCCGCAAATCGCCGCCCTCTACGAGAATTTGTTGAAAAACAACATTTCGGTGGTAGCCGCCAACAAGATCGCCGCATCCGGCCCCTACGACCACTACATGGAGCTCAAGAACATCGCCCGCCGCAAAGGCATCAAGTACCTGTTCGAGACCAATGTGGGTGCCGGTCTGCCCATCATCAACACCATGAACGACCTGATCAACAGCGGTGACCGCATCCTCAAGATTGAGGCGGTGCTTTCGGGTACGCTCAACTACATCTTCAACACGCTCAGCGCCGACATTCCCTTCTCCAAGACCATCCAGATGGCCAAGGAGGCCCGTTTCGCCGAACCCGACCCCCGCATTGACCTCAGCGGTACGGATGTGATCCGCAAACTGGTGATTCTGGCCCGCGAATCCGGCTACAAGGTAGAGCAGGCGGATGTCAAAAAGAACCTGTTTGTTCCCGACAAATACTTCGAAGGCTCGCTGGAGGATTTTTGGAAAAACATTTCGGAAATGGACGCGGAATTCGAAGCCAAGCGCCAACGCCTGGCCAAGGAGAACAAGAAGTACCGCTTCGTTGCCACCATGAAGGAAGGCGCCTGCGAGGTAGGTCTGCAGGAAGTGGACTTCACACATCCGTTCTACGATTTGGAAGGCAGCAACAACATCGTGGTCATCCAAACGGAACGCTACTACAACGACCCCATGATCATCAAGGGATACGGGGCCGGAGCCAGCGTGACCGCGGCCGGCGTGTTCGGTGACATCATCAGTATCGCCAACATCCGTTAAACCATGCGCCGCCTGTCGTTGTGTCTGGTCTCCGCCGTGCTCCTGTCAGTCACCGCCTGCCATCGGAGCGCCCCGCAAGTGCCGTCCAACCGGCCCGACCGGCAGACGGTCAAGGAAGGTATGCTCCATTACAACCAGCAGCGCAGTCAGGCCGAACGACAGACCATCGAAGCTTATCTTGACACCGCATCCGGCACGTTTGTGGAAACTGACGACGGGTATTGGTACTGTACCGATCAAGCCGGACAGGGCGATTCCATCCGGACGGGGCAGACCGTCCGCTACGCCTACCGGCTGGAATTGCTGGACGGTACCGTCTGCGAAAGCACAGCGGGGCGCAAAGCCGCCTGCGTGGAAGTGGGCCGCCGCCAGCAGGTCAAGGGGCTGGACCTGGCCTTTGAGCAACTGCAAAACGGCTCGGAAGCCCGCATCCTGCTGCCCTCCCATCTGGCCTTCGGCATACAGGGGAAAGACCACGTACCGGAATGGACCCCGGTGCTTTATCGAATCAAAATCATAGCCACAGAATAACCATGCGCAATCCGATCATTCTACTTTTAGCCCTGATGCTGCCGATTGCATTCGCCTCCTGCAAATCGGAGAGCTATGCCAAGAAACGCAAAGCCGAACTGGCTGCCTGGGAAACTTACAAAAATGACCACCGGCTGCAAATCAGCACCGATTCGGCCTTTTGTTTCGCGCAACCGGTCCCCTGGCCCGACAATCTGTATTATGAGATTGTCAAGGGGGTCTGGTTGCACCTCACCGCCGATGATGGCAGCCAGCGCGCCGCCCAGTATGGCAATACGGTCATTCTGCGCTACAAATCCTACGACTTAGGCGGAAACTTTGTCAATGACAATATCGCCTCGCGCGACGGTCTGGTATTTGTTTACGCCCCGGGCACTTCCGATCCCTTCTACGGGCTGAACTACGCCTGCGCCCACCTGCACCAGGGCAGCAAGGCCAGCGTGATCATCGACTCCAAATACGGCGATGCGCGCCAACAGGAGAAAGTGGAAACCATACGTTACGAAATCACCTCAACCACCATTACCAACTGACATGACACTGATCAAATCCATTTCCGGCATCCGCGGCACCATCGGCGGGCCGGCCGGCGACAATCTCACCCCGCTCGACATCGTTAAATTCACCACCGCCTACGCCCGGCTGCGCAGCGAAGCCCTGCCCGGCAACCGCACCCTTGTGGTCGGCCGCGACGCACGCCTGTCCGGCCCCATGGTGGAGAAACTGGTGGTCGGCACACTGACGGGCATGGGGTACCGTGTGGTCAACATCGGCATGGCCTCCACCCCTACCACCGAAATGGCCGTAACCATGGAAAAGGCGGCTGGCGGCATCATCATCACGGCCAGCCACAACCCCAAGCAATGGAATGCACTCAAACTGCTCAACGAAAAGGGGGAATTCCTCAACAAAGCCGAAGGGGAGCGCGTTCTGGCCCTGGCGGAAGACCCGCAGCTCTGCTTTGCACCGGTCGATGAGTTGGGCGTTGAAACCACCGCCGACTACACGCAAAAACACATTGACGCCGTACTGGCCCTGCCCCTGGTGGACCGAAAGGCCATTGCCGAAGCGCACTTCGCCGTAGCCATCGACTGCGTCAACTCGGTGGGCGGACTGATTCTGCCCGAACTGCTCCGGCAACTGGGCGTGGACAAGGTCACCGAACTCTACACCGCCCCCACCGGCGACTTCCAACACAATCCCGAACCGCTCGAAAAAAATCTGGGCGACATCATGCAACTGATGGCGGACGGGAAGCACGACATCGCCTTTGTGGTCGATCCCGACGTGGACCGCTTGGCGCTGATCGCCGAAGACGGACGGATGTACGGTGAGGAATACACCCTGGTGACCGCAGCCGACTACGTGCTTTCGCAAACACCGGGCAACACCGTTTCCAATATGAGTTCGACCCGCGCCCTGGCCGACGTCACCCGGCGCTATGGCGGCGTGTACGAGGCCTCGGCCGTGGGAGAGGTCAATGTAGTGGAAAAGATGAAAGCCACCGGCGCAGTGATCGGCGGTGAGGGCAACGGAGGCGTTATTTATCCTGAATGCCATTACGGACGCGACGCACTGGTTGGCATTGCTTTGATACTCAGTCATTTGGCGCACAAGAAATGCAAACTGTCCGAACTACGCGCCTCCTATCCCGCCTATTTTATGTCCAAACAGAAAATCGAACTGACCCCGGACATCAACGTAGATCAATTGTTGGAGAAAATGCGGCTGCACTTCGCTCAGGAGCGGATTTCGACCATCGACGGCGTGAAGATTGATTTTGCGGAAAGCTGGGTACATCTGCGCAAGTCGAACACCGAGCCGATCATACGCATCTATACGGAAGCGCATACACAAGCCGAAGCCGACCGTCTGGGACAGGATATGATCCGCCTGATGCAGTCCATGCTGTAATTACCAGCGCACCCGCGGAACGTACGACATATTGGCATAAATGCGGGCGATGCGTTTGCGCACACCCGCCGAAGGATTCACCACCCGATAATAGCGTGGGCTGGGCAGCACCGCCGCCAGCGAGGCGGCTTCGTAGGCACTCAGCGAGCGGGCGGTATGCCCGAAGTACAGCCGGCTGGCCGCCTCGACCCCATATACATGACGTCCCTCCTCCACCACATTCAGGTAAACCTCCATAATGCGGCGTTTGCCCCACACTACTTCAATGAGTACCGTAAAGTAGGCTTCAAACGCTTTGCGCACATAGCTGCGGCTGGGCCAGAGGAAAACATTCTTGGCCACCTGCTGGCTGATGGTGCTTCCGCCCTTCAGACGTTTGCCCTGCCGGTTGCCTGCAAAGGCCGCCCGCATACCGGCCCAGTCGAATCCGTGATGCCGGAGAAACTTGCCGTCTTCGGAGGCGATGACCGCACGCACCATTTCCGGTGAGATTTCGTCCAACGGTTTCCACTGCCTTCGCAGCGCATGCGACTCCCCCTGGCTGCGGTACTGCACCGAACGGATCAGCATGAGCGGTGTATAGGTTACGGGCACCCATTTGAGCAGCAACACCCACAACAAGGTCGCGGCGAAGAACACCCCCGCCGCGACACCGATGTATTTTCCGATTTTACGAAAGTTCATCAGAGTAATTGAATACCGGCCTCGGCACATTTTTGCCGCATATCGGCCGGCCAGATACTGGCTTGAATCTCTCCCACATGGGCCTTGCGAAGCATCAGCATACACAGGCGCGACTGCCCGATGCCTCCTCCCAGGGTAAGCGGCAGGCTGCCCTCGACCAAACGTTTGTGGAACTCCAGCTGCAGGCGGTCTTCGGCATTCTCCAGCTTCAGCTGGCGCAGCAACGCATCCTTGTCCACACGCACACCCATGGACGAAAGCTCAAAAGCCTGCTCCAAGATGGGATTCCAGACCATGATGTCGCCGTTGAGGCCCTTGTAACCGTCTTCGTTGTCGGTTGTCCAGTCGTCGTAGTCGGGCGAGCGGCCGTCGTGCTTCTCTCCGTTCGAAAGCTTGCCGCCAATGCCGATAATGAACACGGCACCGTATTTCTTGACAATCTCATTCTCCCGTTGTTTCGGCGACAGATTGGGATAAAGCTGCAGCAACTCCTCCGAATGGATGAAGTGGATCTGCTCGGGAAGCCGGGGCTGCAGCGCCGGATACATTTCGTAAAGAGCGTATTCGGAACGACGGATGGCGGCATAGATGCGGCACACCACCTTTTTAAGGAAACTCAGTGTACGCTGTTCCCGCGTGATCACCATTTCCCAGTCCCATTGATCCACATAAAGCGAGTGCAGATTGTCCAACTCCTCGTCGGCACGAATGGCGTTCATATCGGTGTAGAGGCCGAAACCCGGCTCGAATCCGTAATCGCCCAGCGTCATGCGCTTCCATTTGGCCAGCGAATGCACCACTTCGGCTTTCACACCGCCCATGTCCTTGATGGCGAATGTAACAGGCTGCTCCACCCCGTTGAGGTTGTCATTAAGGCCGGTGCCCTGCAGTACAAACAGCGGTGCGGTGACCCGGCGCAGATGCAGCTCGGACGAGAGCGCGCGCTGGAAATAATCCTTGAAATATTTGATGGCCAGTTCGGTTTGCTGCAAATCCAACACCGAACGATAATGGTTGGGAATGTACAAGCGTGACATAACGATTTATAATAATAGGTGCAAAAATAATATCTTTTGCTGTTTTATCGCACGGCTTTGGAGATTTTTTACACAAAATGTTAAATTTTCATTTATTTTTGTGTGCGGGCACAAATTTTTTACAAAATTGTTTGCGCACACAGAAATAAACGCTATCTTTGCAAATACAAGAACAATTCAACTAATTTTATACAACTATGAAAAAAATGATGTATGCAGCCGTAGCTGCTTTATTCGCCCTGAGCCTGGCCGCTTGCGACGAAAAGGAAAACGAACCCGAACAGAAAAACGAACCTGCCCAGGAGCAACCGAACAACGAAAATCCGAACGGCGGAAACAACCAGCAGAGCGGAGAAAACGGTGAGACTGGTGAAAACGGCGAAGGCGGTGAAAACGGCGAAGGAGGCGGTTCGACCGAACCTGAAGTGGAATACCTGGTTACCGTAGCCGATCTGAATTACGAATTCGATGAATTCGACGCTGTTGACGAAGGCGCGGGCAAAACCTGGAAACCGGTTTATTACACCAACGGCAACTGGAACACTTCCAACAGCTACACCATCAACAAGTCCAATGCAGGCATTGCCATTGAGCTGAACCAGACGGGACAAAACAACGCCGCACAGGCACAGTTCCGGTTCCAATGTAAATCCGACAAGTTGGCGTTGAGCACCGAAAAATCGTATCATGTTGTACTCAAGGTGAAAGCCGACAACCGTTCGGACCGTTCGCAGTTCAAAGTATCGACCGTGGCATTGGGACAGGCCGGTTACAAAAACACCGCCAATATGATGCCGGTCAAGGTCGAGAACCAGAGTTTTGATTTTGATGTCGTAACCACCCTGTTTGACGAAACATTCACTCCTGAGAATGAGATCAGCGACGCCTTCCTGTGCTTCACCATCGGACAGAACGGCAACACCACGTTGAATATCACGGAATTCAGCATTGTAGAAGTTGACGAGTAATCGTCTGTCATATTTTGATTTATGGTTGAATCGGATGGAACAGCGGTTCCATCCGATTTTTTTTGTTAGGGTTTGCGACCGGTGCAAGGTTCTATCTCAAAAAATTTGTTTATCTTTGCACTGGAATTTTTCCAAGGACCCGTAGTTCAATGGATAGAATAAAAGATTCCGGTTCTTTCGATTGGGGTTCGACTCCCCACGGGTTCACTCACTATTATTCATTATGCTTATGAAACACAAATTTTTACTAATCGGCATCTTGCCGTTGTTGCTCGGCCTGG
>JAGDAS010000043.1 GCA_017959385.1 Paludibacteraceae bacterium | reverse complement strand
GCCTATGCCTTGTCGGCCAGGCTCCGGGGGATCTGAATAGGTGTATGGGACGTTACTCGTCCTCCTTGAGGCGGGTGCGGGTTTCTTCGTCGTAGTATTCGGCGATTTCGCGCAGGTGGCCGTAGTGCTCGTCGTGTTGCGAGCGGTCGAGGCCGAGGACTTCGCTTTGTTCGCTGACACGCATGGGGATCATCTTGTTGGTAATCCAGTAGAGGGCGTAGGTGACTCCGAAGGTGTAGATGAACACGATGGCAATGGCGATCAGGTGGTTCAGGAAGAACATGCCGTGCGTGATGCCTTCGGCCATGAGGGCGTCGGCCTCGTAGGGATAGACGAAGATGCCCGTAAGGAGCGTGCCCACAATACCGCCAATACCATGGGTGGGGAAAACATCAAGCGCGTCGTCGATGTTGGTGCGGTTCTTCCAGTGGCAGGCAAAGTTGGAGATGATGGCCGTGATGAAGGCGATGGTGATGGAGTTGCCCACCGATACCCAGCCGGCGCAAGGCGTGATGGCAACCAATCCCAACACCCCGCCCACGGCGGCGCCCATGCCCGAAGGTTTGCGGCCGGACAGGCAGTCGATGAAGATCCATACCAGCATGGCGGTGGCGGCTGCCGTATTTGTGTTGAGGAAGGCCTTGACGGCTACCCCGTCGGCATGCAGCGACGAACCGGCGTTGAAGCCAAACCAGCCCAGCCACAGCAGCGAAGCACCCAGGATGACGTAGGGAACGTTGCCCGGTTCCGACTTCTTGTCCTTGCGACGGCCCAGGAAGATGGCACCCACCAGCGCTGCGATGCCGGACGAGGCGTGTACCACGATGCCACCGGCGAAGTCCTGTACGTGCATGCGGGCAAAGAGACCGTCGGGGTGCCAGGTCCAGTGCGCCAGCGGGCAATACACGAAGATGCAGAACAGGATCATGAATACCGTGTAGGCCGAAAAGCGTACGCGTTCGGCAAATGATCCTGTAATCAGCGATGGGGTGATGATGGCGAATTTCATTTGGAAAAGCGCGTACAAGCACAAGGGGATGGTCAAACCGAGCTTGTCGGACAAGTAGTCGGTGGCCTGTCCGCCCACATGGTTGAAGAAAAAGTAGGTGGATGGGTTGCCGATCAGGCCGAATCCGCCGACGTCTTCGCCGAAGGCGAGCGAGAAACCGCACACCACCCAGATGACCGATATGACGCCCATGGCAATGATGGACTGCAGAATGGTGGAGATGATGTTTTTCTTACGCACCATGCCTCCGTAGAAGAAGGAGAGGCCGGGGGTCATCATCAATACGAAAATGGTGGCGGTGATAAGCCAGGCCACGTCGGCGAAGTTGATGTTGTCGGAGAGTTCCCAAAGTCCGGGTTGTTCGGAAACACATACGCCTAGAACGGCGAAGAGGGCCATGAAGGCCATCAGAATGATCCATCTCTTTTTCATAATGTACAGCAGTTGATTGTATTCATTTTTCTGATGCAAAAGTAGGACGTTTGCCTCCAGTCTTGTCCCCGGACGGGCGGGTCTTTCGGCGGGAAAGGAAGATGTGTTGCAAAATGAAAGCAAAAATGCGGTTTTGTTGTAAAAATGAAAATAAAAACATCATTCTGTTTATAAAATTCCTAATGGAATATTTTTGCGCAACCATGGCTTTTTTCCTACCTTTGTCTGGTCAAAACATCGACAACCATGTTGTTTCATACCCACATATTCGGGCCGATCCATTCGCGCCGGCTGGGCAATTCGCTCGGCATCAACCTGCTGCCCAACGAGGGCAAGGTGTGTTCGTTCGACTGCATCTATTGTGAATGCGGACTGAACCGCGACGGCCGTGCAGACACCGTACTGGCCTCGCGTGCAGGCATCCGGCAGGAATTGGAGGATTTCCTTCTGGCCTATACGGGAGCCGACAAGCCGGCCATTGACACCTTCACCTTTGCCGGCAACGGAGAGCCCACCGTCCATCCGGAGTTCGCCGGCATTGTCGACGATGTCATCCTGTTGCGCAACCGTTACCAGCCCGACGCCGTGGTGTCGGTCTTGACCAACGCGTGGCAGTTGGATCGCGAAGAGGTGTGCGGCGCCTTGCTCAAGGTCGACAACTGTATCCTCAAACTGGACAGTGCGGTGTCCGATACCGTGCGCCGCATCAACCAGCCGGTCAACCCCCATTTTGATCTCGATGCGCAGATAGCACGCCTGGCGCGTTTCAGCGGCCGCTGCGTGGTGCAAACCATGTTCTTGCGCGGGCTGGGTGTCGACAACACCACCGATGCGGAGGTGGAGGCATGGATACAAGCGCTCCGCAGGATCGCGCCCCGGCAGGTGCAACTCTACTCGCTCGACCGCCCGGCACCCGTTGCCGATTTGCAAAAGGTTCCCGTTGAGACGCTCCGCAGCATTGCTGCACGCGTGGAACAGTACGGGTTGGAAACTCAAGTGGTGGGCTGATGGCGACGGCATTGATCGCTCCGCTCGATTGGGGATTGGGCCATGCCAGCCGCAGTTTGGCTTTGGCGGCCCGACTGGAATCCGAAGGGTGGCGGGTCGTCTTGGCCGGAAGCGGCCATTCCGGGGCGTGGATGCAAGAGCAGCGCCCCGATCTGGACTACCTGGAATTTCCTTCGTTCACGTTGACTTATTCGGCCTCGAACCGGCAGGTGTGGGCGGTGTTGCGCAGCTTGCCGCGACTATTGGCTTGTGTGATCCGCGAGCACCGGGCCGCCCGGCGTTTGGTCCGGCAGCACGGCATCGACCTGATGCTGTCCGACAACCGTTTCGGCTTGTTCGGTTGCGGATGCCGCAGCATCTATCTGACCCATCAGGTCCATATCGAATTGCCCCGTCCGTACCGGTGGCTGTCCCGCGGTGTCGATGCCTTGCACCGGAGCATCATGCGTCGTTTCGACGAATGCTGGATTCCGGATTTTCCGAAAAGGGAACAGAGCCTTTCCGGCGTCTTGGGCCACCCCGACCGTCTTCCTGCCAATGCCTGTTATATTGGCCCCTTGTCGCGTTTCCGGCGGCAAGCACCGGCGTCGGGGGGAGGAACGCTATGGCTGCTTTCCGGTGTGGAACCGCAACGCACCTTGCTCGAACGGCAACTTCTGGGAAACTATGCCGACTCGCAAGGGCCGGTTGACCTCGTGCGTGGAACCCGCAGTGCCGGACTGCCCCGCCATTTGCCGAAAGGCGTGCGCGTATGGGACCTGCCGGACAGGCAATGCCTGGAAGATCTGATCCGCCGGGCCGACCGGATCGTGGCCCGCAGCGGCTACAGCACCATTATGGATCTGGAAGCGATGGGCAAATTGAAGGTGGCGGAGTGGCGGCCTACACCGGGACAGCCGGAGCAGGAGTATTTGGCGGTATGGTTGTCACAGCAGACCATTGAGTACGTCGAGGCTGCTGAGCGGCCCCATGAATGGGAGTTCATGCCGTAGGTAGGCCAGATACAGATCCATCCAATCGCGCCGGTCGGTGCGCGAAAGTTCCTGGCCGGCCATGCCCTGCATAAGGAGCCGGCGTTGTCCGGCCGGGATCGACCGGCCGTAGTCCGATTCGAACGTGGCTTGCGGATCAAACCCCAGCAGACGGGTATAGTCGAGCAGAAACCGAAGGTGAAAATCGGCCAGTCCCTGCTCCGCTTGGTCCAAGCGGTCGATCGTCTCCAACAGATAGTCAAAAAGCGCTTCGTCGCATTCGCCCTGCAGCTGTGTGGCGGCTATCAGGTCGGCAATAAAGAAACTCAGCGAGGCTTTGACGGGGTCGGTGCTCAGTGATAGGTGCAACTGGTCCGCCCGTGCGTCGGTGATGCTCCCCCAATCACGCTTGGGCGAATGCGTCACCTCCAGTGCCAGGCAACTGAGTGGCAACAGGTAAGCCGCTCGAAACTTGGAGCGTTTGCTCTGCGGCGCGTGGATCAGGTAGGACTGTTTGCCCAATGCCCGGGTGAAGATCTGCACCACGCAGTCGTTTTCCTTGTATTTCCAGTATTTCAGGACAATGCCCTGGGTGGATACCGGTGTCATGGCAGTCGGATGATTTTGTGCGTTTCCCAACCATCGGAGCGGCGCAGGTGAATGAGGTAGCAGCCGGGGGTGGGCGGAAGTTGCGCCTGCCCGCCGGTGCCGCTTTGCAGCAAATGCCCCTGCAGGTCGGTCAGCCGGTATTCCAGCGCATCCGGGTGCCAGCTGACCGGCCCCGGGGTGGGGTTGGGCCACAGTCGGAAGGCTTTGTCGGACGTTGTGTCTGCTGTCTCACGGACGGATGAGGGCCGGCCCGACAGACTGACCACATCCATCCACAGGGCGGTGGCCTGCGGACGCAGCGGATGCACCGTAAAGGGATGCCATCCGTCGTAGGCGTGGTACCAGGCCGTGTTGCGGGCGGCTTCGTTGCCGGTATTGCGTACGGCGAAGGAGTCGGAGGCGGTGAGGTGGGTGTAGGCGATTTCCTATCCCACAAAGAAGACACTGTCCATCTCCAGCACTTCCTGCAGCCGGACATAGGTTTCGGTACCGCTCCATTGGCGCTTTACGGCGGTGCGGAAGGTGTCCGCTTCCGCATTGAACGAGCTCAGGTCGGTCGGATAGACCAACTGGCGCAACCGCAGGTGTTCGGGGCGGTCCGTGCCGTCGTACACTTGGATATATACCGGCGAGGGCGGATAATACCGCCCGCATTCGGATAGCAGAAACAGACCGTACAGTGTCTGGGGGGTGTCAAAGGCAAAGCGCTCGGCAAACAGGTCATGGTCGAGCGAATTGTGTCCGGCCAGCAGACCGACTTCCGGTTGGGGAAGCCGGGTGCCGGCGAGCGAGTCACCGGGTTGGATGTGGGAGGTGCGTACGCACGGTTGCCCGTAGAGTTCGCGCCCCTCCATGGATTGTATGCCGGTGTTGTCCGGATCCAACCAGCATTTGATCTGTTTGTTGCGCTCGGACCGGTAGTCCCAGGCTAGATCCAATCGGCTGAAATAGTCATTGACCGGTGTGTCGCAATAGGAATTTCCGCCGGTCAGACCGCCGAATACCAGCAGGTCGGCTGTCATAATGGGGGAACCGGACGAACCGGATTCGGTGGTGCCTTGGCGCCAACGGTCAATCTGCCAATAGCCGTTGCGGATGAAGCATGGCCGGTACTCCGAACCCGACAACGTGGTGAAATGGGGGGCATTCATGCTGTAGCTGACGCGTTTGCTGTCTCCGTACGGGTGCTGTATGCAGGTCAGTTCCCCTCCCGGTTCGGTGGTAAGCGTCCATCCCAGTTGGTAGGCCCGGTAATCGCGGGGGGGCATTTTTTGAAATTGTGTCAGCGCAAAATCCAGGGAGTCGAATGCGGCCACCAGTTCCAGTCCTGACAGCGTCTGCTCAATGGAACCTTGCACCGTGGTGTCCTGCGCCGGCACCTCGTAGTTGAAATAAACGACCGAACGCCGGGCCAGTTGACTAGTGGTCAGATTGCCGTTCAGGCAGTGGTATGCCGTGTACAGGTAGGGTTTTCCCGCTGGATTGGCCGGCATCCAGGAGGTGCAGGCCCATGCTGTCCCATTGTCATAGACATACAGGTCCATAACCCCCCGTTTGACCCGATCGAGTTCCGGTTGGGTGCCGACATGCGGGGCGCATACGGCCTCGGAGATGCCGAATCTGTTGATGGAACGGAAGTTATGGCTTGCCTCGCCGATGACGACCTTCCCATCAAATGCGGCGTCCGACGGTTCCTGATATTCCACAATCAGACTGTCGGAAGGGAAGGGGGCGATGGCCAGAAGGTGGTCGGGGGCATTGTTGTCGGCACCGTAGCCGCCGTGCAGCTGCTGTCCGTCGGGGCTGTAGAGCAGCAGGCAGGCGCCTTGCGGCAAATGGAAATCCTCCATCATCAGACCGATGGAGGCTGCTCCAGGCGATTGGATGCCCATGCGCCATACCCGGGTGCCGTTGTCTGTCACAAAGGCTTCCCCCATTGCTTTCAAATCCCAATGCAGGGTGCGGGTGTTGCCGATGTAACAGCGGCGTGTGGCTGCATCCTGCGTGTGTGGCAGTGTGTCAGCGCCGATCGTATGGAAGAAGGGAGCCGGGGCGCAGCGCAGTTGGGAAGCCGGGCGTACCGCAGGCATGGCGGGCATGGTCAATTGCGCCGACAACGTCAGGCAACCGCAGAGTAACAAACCTGTAAGCAGTATGCGTTTCATGGGCGGTAGGATTGGTGAAGTATGACGGGACTTTCCGGACCCAGGTTGAAAAGCAGGTCCAAAACGCTCAAATTAGGCAGAAATCCATGTTTGTCCGCAAAGACCTGGTAGTAGGGGACGGGGGCGAAGTGTGCGTCGGGATGCGGGTGGCGGGCGTCGGCCAGCAGGCGGGTGTCATTTTCCGAAAGGGGGATGAAACCGGTACTCAACGAGTACTCCGCATGCAGCCCGAGGTTACGGAGCAGGAAATGGAGCATATCCTGCTGGAAATCCCATAGGAAGGTGTACTTCCGTTCGTAGAGACCGTGCAGGTCGTCGGCCAGGTAGTCCAGAAACGGACTTTTGTTGTAAGCGGCGGTGATGGCCCCCCAATGCAGTTTTTGCCAAGGGGAGGCGGCAATCCGTATATCGCGGTCGTAAGGTTTTTCGTCTGTGCCGCGCTCCACCGGAACGGTCAGGTCCTGAACCCCGTCAGCGGTGGCGATACGGCAGCGGGTGCGGTAGGTCTGGCGCAGGTAGTGGCCGTGCGCCTCCAGCGTAAAGCGCCCGAAGTGTGCTATTTTGCTGAAGTATTGCACACTCCCCGCATATACCGAGGTGAGCAGCAGGCTCATCGGATATTGTCCACCCAGTTGAAGAAGCGGCTCCAACGGATGGCTTTAAGTCCGGATTGATCCTTGTCCAGCGAGAGCCAGACGAACAGGGGCTTGCCGACGATGTGGTCTTCAGGCACGAATCCCCAGAAGCGAGAGTCTTCGGAATTGTGGCGGTTGTCGCCCATCATCCAATAGTAGTTCATTTGGAACGTGTAGCTGTCCGCCGGCCGGTTGTTGATGTAAATGACATGGTCGCGTACTTCCAGATCGTTGTTCTCATACACATCGATAATGCGGCGGTAGAGCGGCAGGTTCTCTTCGTTCAGTGCCACGGTGGCTCCCTTTCGGGGAATGTAAACCGGACCGTAATTGTCGCGGCTCCAATGCTTGTATTCCAACGGGAATACGTCGTGGTCGAAGAATCCCGGATCAATGCGGACTTCCAACACATTGGGCAGATGACGTGTTTTTTCGGCTGCCTCGGCGGTGAGTGGAAGCAGGTAGGTGGGATTGAACAGACCGTTGTCTGTGCGGGGAATGCGCAACTGGGCCAGAATCGCTTCGGCATCGCCACGGCGGTTGATCTGGAACCGGTCATCCACGCTGACCCCGAGTTTTTCGAACTGGGCGTCGGAAATCGCCCGGCCGTCGGTAATCACCCAGTAGTTGCACTGCATACCTTCGGGATTGTGCTGCGCTTTGTTGTTAACATAAACCTGGTTGTCAACGATTTGCAGTGTGTCGCCGGGGAGTCCGACGCAGCGCTTCACATAGTTTTCGCGGCGGTCCACCGGCCGATAGACGATTTCACCGAACTGCTCGGGGTGGCTCCATACATTGTCGCGTCCCACGTAATTGCAGATGGTGTAGTAATCCGGATTGGGCATCAGTGTGGCGACAGTGTCACCTGTCGGAAAATTGAAGACCACGATATCCAGGTGTTTGATGGTGTCGAGACCGGCCAACCGACGGTAGGGCCATTGCGGTTTTTCGATGTAGGATTTGCAGTTGAGCACGGGCAGCGTGTGCTGGGTCAGCGGGAAGGAGAGCGGGGTCATAGGCACGCGCGGTCCGTAGGCCACTTTGCTTACAAACAGGTAGTCGCCCACCAACAGCGATTTCTCCAGAGAGGAGGAGGGAATCTTGTAGTTCTGAAACAGGTACAGGTTGATGAAGTACACCGCCACCAGTGCGAACACAATGGCGTCAATCCAACTCAGCACCGAGTAAAGCCGTTTGTTCTTGGTTTTTTTCCAAAAACTCCACGGGATGTACTTGGTGATGTACACGTCGTAGATGAGCAACAGGAGCGGCAGCCACCACCAGCTGTGCAGCCAGGCGATGAAGAGGATGTAACAGACGGCGGCCAACGCGAATTTCACCCATTGGCGTATGGGAGCGTTCTTGGAACGGGTCAGGGGATGCAGGTCTTCCTTCATGGCGGTGGAGAATTAAAAACGAAGCATGTCGCTCATTTTCAGCATGCCTTTTTTTCCATAGGAGAATTCGGCCGCCAGTACGGCACCGAGTGCGAATCCCTTGCGGTTTTTGGCATCGTGCGTGATGGTGATGGAGTCAAAGTCCGATTCGTAGCGGATCGTGTGTATGCCCGGCACTTCGCCTTCGCGGACAGCCTCAATGGGCAGCTTGTCGGGGGCGGAGGCCTGTGTACCCAGTTCCCATGCGCGTTTGCGGTCCAATTGGCGGAGTACGCCTTCGGCCAGTGTAATGGCTGTGCCGCTGGGAGCGTCCAACTTGTGGATGTGGTGTACCTCGCGCATGCTGACATCGTAGTCGGCGAATCCGTTCATGATTTTGGCCAGGTATTCGTTGACCGCGGCGAAGATGTTGACACCCAGGCTGAAATTGGAGGCCCAGAAGAAGCTGCGGCCGCTGGCTTTGACCAGTTGCTCCACTTCCGGCATGTGCTCCGTCCATCCCGTTGTGCCGGATACTACGGAAACACCGGCGGACAGAGCGCGCTTGTAGTTGTTCAGAGCTACGGCGGGCGCCGTGAACTCAATGGCGATATCGGCGCTTTTGAAGGCGTCGGAGTCGAATTCGTCCTGATTGTCAATGTCAATGCGGGCTACCACTTCGTGGCCGCGGCTGAGTGCGATGGATTCGATGGTCTTGCCCATCTTGCCGTATCCGATAAGTGCAATTTTCATAAAAAAACAGATTGGTATGCAAAGGTAGTGTTTCTTTTGCACTCCATCCTTGTTTTAAAGGGAAATTAAGTGTTTTTTGCTTATATTTGTGATTCCAAAACAGAAAATACCATGAAAAGAAACGGTCTTGCCTGCCTTGCATTTGTATGGGGATTCCTATCCGCATCGGCACAAAACATCACCAACGGCAGTTTTGAAACGGGAAACCTGAACGGTTGGAGCGCAAGTGGCGGCAGCATGACCGTTACGGCCGGATATGCATCGGCCGAGCAGGTGGACGGAACCTATTGTCTGCAAGTCGGCAACGGCAACAATGCCACACTCCAAAGTTCGGACAATACCCGGCAGCGACCGGTTAACCTGGTGAGTTTTACGGCCAAAACCACGGGCGGGAACAATGCGGAACTGTACCTGACGGTAAATGGAACTGACTATACCGAGGTGCGCTATGTCATCCGGCCGCACTGGTGCACCTACTACCTGCCATTCCGAAGCGATGGCAATGTCCGTCTGACTTTCCGATTCGCCTCGGACGAAACATTTTTGCTGGACAACATCCGTATCGATGACCAGAACACCACCGACATAGACGTTGAAAGCACCTACTTGTGGAACAGCCGGTTCGGGGAGGACTGGGGCTGGGTCGACGGCGACAATGACATTTCAATCGAACTGCCAAACGGGTTCCAACTGTGGTTCTTCAACGATTCGTTCTACGGCAGTCACAACGACAAGACCAACGTGTTTACCGGCGGACGCTTCTTGCGCAACGCCATGCTGGTTTATCACCCCCTCGGCTACCTTTTCAGCAAATATACGGGTGAGACCGACACGACCACCCGCTATTTCGAGTGTGCCGATGCATCGCCCCAGCTGGGGGTTGACAACCTCTACTGGCTGGGCGACGCTGTCTTCACAGACGACAGTAAGGTCAAGGTGGTGCTCGTCGAGGTGCTTGCCGCTTCCGAGGGTACTGTCGCCACTGGCCGGACCTATCTGGCTACATTCGATTACCCATTTGATTATCAAAATATTCCATATCCGACGATTGAGCGTCGTATCGATGAGGCCGACGGCTATGAGACCGTGGTTTACGACGAAGATTACGCCTACATCTATCGGGGTGACACCCAAATGTGGGACCAGTCGACCCATGTGGCACGCTGCGCCAAAAATGACATGACCGGATCGAAAGGCACCTGGCAGTTCTATACCGGAAGCGGGTGGAGCGGCGACAGGTCGCAATCGCGGAAAGTGTGCAATTACGATCCGAGTGCTGTCATCAAACTGCAACCCGGCAACTATGCCATGGTCTATATGCCGATACTCAGTCGTGAAGTGCGTGTGTCGTTCGCCCAGTCGCCTGTGGGTCCCTGGACCGCCTCGCAATTGGTCTATACCCGGCCGAACGATGAACAATACTGGTCTTACATGCCCAACATCCACCAGAAGCTCGATAACGGCAAGTACAGCGTGTCCTATTCCGTCAACTGTTGGGAGGACTGGGGAGCTGCCTTCAACGACAAGTTCTTCTATCGTCAGCGTTACATTCAGGTTGATCTGCTCGGCTTGTCGCCCTACACCCGTACCGACCTGGTAGCCACCTGCTATCCGAACGGATTCTTCCAGGGAGCAGGTTACGGTCTGCCGGCAGGCAGTTACACCACGTTGCAGATGCGCCAGTGGGGCATCCTGCCCGATTGCATTTCGTCCATCGACCTGCAGCCCGGCTATCAGGCGACCTTCTACAAGGGCGACAACTTTACAGGCGAGTCGGAAACGATTACTTCGGGAACCTGGTATGTGGGGGAGGACTTCAATGACGCTGTCAGATCCATTCGGATCGAAGCTGTTGGCGGAGATTGGGTCCGGGAAACCGCTGGTCAGAAAGCGTCGCTGACCGTCTGTCCCAATCCGGCCGATGCCGAAATCACGATTGGAAGTCCGGTCAACCAGGAAGCCCTGCTGACCGACATGAGCGGCAGGGTTATCGCCGGCTACCAGCTGAAAGCGGGCGACAATACGGTTGGGATCGGCCATTTGCCGAAAGGCAACTATCTGATTCGCACCACTTCTGACAACGTTAAGTTTACCAAGCGGTAACACTCCCGTTCAGTCGCCGGGAAAAGAAAGAAGGAGGGGAGGCGAAACGCCTCCCCTCCTTCTTGGACTTGTTGGGCCGAGGTTATTTGCAATTGTTGTATTCGTCGATAATCTTCTGCAAGTCCGCTCCGTTGCGGATCTTAATCTCTTTCTGCTTGACGTATTCGGCGATGGCGGGGCAGTCGCTCATATATACACTGACGGCATTTTCTTCAGAATAACCCAATCCGAAGGTACAAAGTACGGCATAATCGTCGCTGTCGCGGTAACATCCGTAGTAATACGAAGTTCCGTACCGTGAGGATATGGTCAGCACAAACATGACCGTTTTCTCCGAATGGCGGGGGTCGTCGAACAATTGCACCCAACTGGTCTTTTGCATCAAAGGCGCTTTTTCGATCGATCCGTTTCTCTTAACGATACGCATAGGCATGTGAAGCCACAGGTTAATGCGATCATCACCCGAAAGGTATTCAAGGTATTTCACCTTTGCGGCATCAATCTTTTCTTTGGGTCCGTTTTCGCTAAGTTTGTAGGTGATCTTGGAGGCCCGTCCACTTGTCAGGCATTCGATTCTTTCGCCATCGAAAGTCTCGATAACCGCCGGTTTCATCTTTGCATTCGAGTTCAAACAGCATGTAGCCACCGTAAGCAGCAAAAAAAGTAAGCGTTTCATCTATTGTGTATTTAAATTGTCTGTTACCATGCGAATCCTATACCTGCCTCGACCGAATGCGGATTTACCGACTCGCCGTCAAAATCAAAGACTTGGTAGCGGTAGGTGTAGTTGGCGTCCAAAAAGAGGCAGGTGCTGTTCTTGAATTCAAATCCCAACCGCATGCCTCCCACCGGGGTTACAAAGAATCCGGCGTTTGACACGCAGACACCTCCCGTGATGTACGGAGCCAGGACAACGCGACCCAACTTGATGGGGAGTTGTCCGCCTACGTTTATGTGAAGGCCTCCGAGGAAGTCGTCTTTCACGCTCACATTCTGGCCGTACCACTCATCGTATTCTTCATGTTCCCCTCCAAAGCTGAGGAATTCCGCTTTGACGCCCATAATGCCGTAACCGAGGAAGAAGAAATTGTAAGACACGCTTCCACCCCAATACTCGCCTTCTTTTAACGGGATTTTGGCGTCAGCCTGGAACCCGTGTCTCCACTCCGGAGCGTCAACTCCATACTGCTTGTAAACCGAACTTCCCTTGGCTTCGTTCTTTGAAATCGCGTCGGTCGAACTGATTTGCCAGCCTTCGTCGGTCAGTTCCCAGGCGAAATTGTGTGTGGATTTCTTGTAGGCCAGTTGTGTGTTGCCCTGCCGCCCGGATTCCTGAGCATTGACAAGATGCAGGAGCGTCGAGTCTTTGTAGGTGTTGGCCAATTCTTTGACAACCAGTATTTTGAGACCTTGTTCGGGGGATCCTTCGCGAATCATGCGATTGATGTCTTCGTCGGCAAGACCAAAGAGCGACTTGAGTTTCTTCTCGGACATTTGCAAAAGCATGCCGGTAGAAATATAGTTGGCCGCCGCATCCTTATCTTTGTAAAGTTTTCTCAGAAAATCATGGCCGCAGGTCTCCAGGTTTTGCTTGGCAGCCAGGTGGTTGCTCTCGTATTGGCCGATGCACGCATCCAGGTCGGCAACCTTGATTGAGAAGTTGGTGCTTTCGCGCGAACTGGCCTTGTAGGTGTTGATACCGATTACCGAATAGTTGTCACCCTCCTTGACCATAAGCGGACCACCCGAATTCCCCCTGTCAACCTGTGCGGTGTGCTGGTACAAGAGTAGCGAGTCCGTGTCACCGAAATCGGCGGTGTTAACCTGGGTGTTGGAGAGGATGCCTTTGCCCAGTTGCCACAAAGGGCTGCCTCCCAGTCCGGGAAATCCGGCGGAAAAAACCTCCTGACCGTCGCGAACGGACTTCTTGCTGGCTTTGAGTGCCGGCAGGTTCTGTGCCTGTGCCGGTAGTGCGATTAGGGCGATGTCGTACCGTCTGTCGGTGTAAACCACTTCGCAGTTCTTGTATTCCGAGTTGTTGTCGGCAGGTGAGAACTGCAGTTTGGCACTCTTTGACGGGTAAACCACATGGCGGTTTGTAACCACGTATTTGTTTCCGCTTGCCGCTTCGTAGACAAAACCGCTTCCAAAAGCATTCGAGCGGTTCCGCATGGAGCGTCCGACCGTGATGTATCCGCTATTCTGGAAAGCCACTCCCATTTGTTGGTAGAGGGAGTCGGTTACCGCGTCATCGTGACTTACCACACATACCGACTGTTTGATGTCTGCGGCACAGACAGGGATGGAGATGGCAACAAGTGCCGTTAGAATCAGATTCTTCATTTCTTCTGCTGTAAAAAAAATACGGGCGCAAATTTAGCAATGTTAAACTTGTCAAATCTGATCCGGAAAGTTAAAAAATACAAAAACAGAAAAACCTCTCATCCGGCAGGTTCAGGGAGAGGCGGATTTTTTTAAGAACCGAGAGGCAGGGCTGTCTGCCAGAGCGGTGTTGTATGCGTGCTGGAGTGCGCTGTGCGGCTGTTTGTCGTAGCGCGTGCAATGCGGTCGTGAATCAGCCGCTATTCGATTTTTGTCCAGCGGACCGTTTCACTGATGCCGATGATGGAGCCGCGCACGTGGAGTTGGCCTTTCTCGAACCAAAGGGTGGCGTTGGCGCGTAGCCCGCGTTGCGGGTCGTAGATTTTGGCGTCTTCCCACTGCTGTTTGTCGGCATTGTATTTAAGCCCGTTGCAAAGCACCACCTTGTCGCAGGGTACATGACGTAGCGATTTGTCGGGGTTTTTCGGATCGAGGCGTTTCATGCCTGTTTTCGGGTCAACCGGCTGTTTTACCCAAATCACTTGTATCTTGTAGGTCCCGTCCGTGTTTTTACTGATGCGTGCCTTGAACTCATCGCTGTTCTGCACGGCATGATAGACGCCCAAGATTGCGTCAGCCCCGGCGTTCTGTGCCACGGCCGCCAGTGCCGCGACAGTCCATAGGCAGAGAGACAACATCCATTTTTTCATAAGTTTTTTTTCTTTAGACCGGCGTCTGACGGCAAAGATAATATCGCTTATTGTGTTAAGCGAAATCTTATAACAATAGCTTAGTCTGGTAAGCGATTATGTTCAAACTTGTTGGAAAAAGTGTGCCTATCCATTGTAAAATTCTGTGGGCCGGGGGTGAGGTCTATTCACTCAAACCAGCGTTTCAGCTCTGTCAG
>JAGDAS010000042.1 GCA_017959385.1 Paludibacteraceae bacterium | reverse complement strand
GAATCCGGGCGGTGCGGTGTCAATTCAACGTTCTACCGGTAGATTCTCACCATTTACCGAAATCGGTACCACCAACGGTACCACCTATACCGATAATACCATCGGTAACGATCCGTACAGCTATTATTATCATGTTGTGCGTGGAGGCAATGTGATTGCCGAGCTTTCGCTTGAGACCGAACTGTTCGGTGAAAACGTGTATTTTTATCACCCGAGCGATAATCAGGCCAGAATCGGTCAGGAAATGAAGGCCATTCACGACCAGATGTTCCACGACCAATTCAGCGAGAACCGCTATTCGTTCTATTTCCATCCCGGCAAATATCTGGACACCGGCGATATCTTTGTGGCTTACTACATGTCGGTGGCCGGTCTGGGTAAACTTCCTTACAATACGGAACTGTTCTATCTGCAGACTCCGGCTCCGCTTGACGCCAATAATGCAACCTGTACGTTCTGGCGTTCGGCCGAAAACTTCCAAGTGACCGCCACCGACGGTGGAGATGCCGTCATGGCCTGGGGCGTTTCGCAGGCGGCTCCGTTCCGGCGTATCGTCATGGAGCGTCCCTGCCAATTCGACTATTGGGCCGGTTGGGCCAGCGGTGGCTTTGCTTCTGACTGCTATTTCGTGCGCGATGCCGGCTCATACTCCCAACAGCAGTTCTATCTCCGTAACTGTTATATGCAGAATGGTATAGGACGTTACCAGGGCGGTTGGAACTGGGCCATGCAGGGAATTGCGTTTGGTAATGGAACCGATATGGGCAGAAACAGTGACAATTGGAGCCCCAACGACATTGAACGCGGATGGGGCAATGTAAGCCGTGAGGAAAAGACCCCGGTGATCCGTGAAAAACCGTTCCTGTTCTTCGACACCAACGAGCATCGCTTCAAGGTGTTCCGTCCCGCGTTGCGCGAGCCCAACTCCACGGGTGTGTCCTATACCCGGAACAATATGGGCAATGGTACGGTGTACGACATTCTCAATGATTTCTATGTGGCCAAGCCGGGCGTGAGCGCCGCTACGCTCAACGATCAGCTGCGTGCCGGCAGGCACCTCTTCTTTACTCCCGGACAGTACGTGTTGGAAGCTCCGCTTTTGGTTACCAACCCCAATACCATCCTGCTGGGTACCGGCTACGCCACGCTGATTCCGGGTGAAACCTGCGGGTCGTCGGCGGTGATTGTGGCGGATGTCGATGGTGTGACGATCGCCAGCCTCCTGTTCGATACTTTCTACAGCTCGGAGAACCTGTTGCGTGTGGGCCCCAACAAGTCAAACACGCGTCATACGGCCAATCCGACCCTGCTGGCCGACTTGTTCTTCCGTATCGGTGGCTTTAAACCCTGGGATGTGAATGTGTCGGTAGCGTTGAAGATCAACAGTAACGACGTAATCGGCGACCACTTCTGGATCTGGCGTGCCGACCACGGCGACGGCGTGGGCTGGGACCGCAACACCTGCAACAACGGTATTGTGGTGGAAGGCGACAATGTAACCGTTTACGGCCTGCACAACGAGCACTTCCAGCAGTATCAGGCCTTGTGGAAGGGTGAGAACGGCCGCTGCTACTTCCTGCAGTGCGAAACACCTTACGATGTGTTGGATCAGGGCGACTATCAGAGCCATACGCAGACCCGCAACGGTTTTTCCGCCTACAAGGTGGGTCCGGACGTGCAGAACCACTATGCCTCCATGCTGGGTATCTACGACGTGTTCATTTACACACAGGGTGCGCGCATTATGATCAAAAACTCCATTGAGGTACCCAAGCGTCCGGGTGTGTGGGTACACCACGCCTGCAACGTCAATATTTCGGGTACGATGGGTGGTTTTGACCGCATTATCAACGATACGATCGCCAGCACCTACTATACAACCAACCAGGGTCAGCGCCGCCATATTGTTGACTACCGCTACACCCACTACGAGGAGGATGAGCCGCTGCCGGCCGATGAGGACGGAAGCGAGGGTTCTGAAACACCCGAATGGGATCAGTGGATGGGCGTAGAGGCTCCGGCCGCTTCCGATATCGATTTGGATATGGCGGTTACGGTTTATCCGAACCCGACAGTGTCCGATATCCGTGTCCAAGTGGCGGATCCTGCTTCGGCCGATGTGGTTGTGACCAACCTGGCAGGTCAGGAACTGATCCGCACTAATGCGGAACGTCCGATTCCGTTCACCGACCTCGTCCGTGGTACTTATATGGTACAGGTAACGACGGCGGCCGGCTCCAAGACCTTCAAAGTGGTTAAGCTGTAAAAGCTCGTCACAGTGCAAAAAAAAAGCCTCAGCATTAAGCTGAGGCTTTTTTTTATAGTCCTACGCTGTCGCGGTAGAAATCCAGGCTCTGGTAGATGAGTTCCTGTTCAGCATGGCAATCCAGATGTACCTGGCCCACATCGTCGAGCAGGTGAAGTTGACGGCTCCGACAGCCTCGTTTTTCTTGTCGTGGCACATCAGTTGGTAGAGTACGGGATAATCGTCGCAGGTGATTTCGAAGGCGCCGTAGTTCTCTCGGATAAAGCGGACTACTTCCACCAGCCTTTTTTGCGGGAAACCGCAGCACTTGTGAGCGAGGTATAATTCGCCGATAAGGCCGTAGGCAACCGCATAGCCGTGCAGCAGCGGACGCTGTTGACTGTGGGAGAAACTCTCGAAAGCGTGGCCGATGGTGTGTCCCAGGTTCAGAGACTTGCGAATTCCCTTTTCAGTAGGATCCTGATCTACTATTCGCTGCTTGACAGTGAGCGATAGCGCAATCAGATCCGAAAGGACGGAGAAATCGGGATTCTGGAAGTCAAATGCCAGTAAGCGGTCCAGGTGCGACGGGGTGTCGAGTAGGCCGTGCTTCAGCATTTCGGCGAAACCGGAAAGCAGGTTCCGACCATCGAGCGTAGTGAGGAAACGGACGTCAATCAAGACGGCTTCGGCGGCATGGATGACGCCGATTTCATTCTTCAATCCGTTGAAGTTAATACCGGTCTTGCCTCCTACGGCGGCATCAACCATGCTCAGCAGGCTGGTCGGCAGATTGATGTAACGAATACCCCGTTTGAAGGTGTTGGCTACAAAGCCACCCAGGTCAGTTACAACGCCTCCTCCCAGGTTGAGGAGCATGGATTTGCGTGTCCCGCCCATTTCTCCCAGCCATTGCCACAGTTGCACGACGGTGTCGATGGTTTTGGCATCATCGCCGTCCTCCATGGAGAAGACGGGAGCCTGGGCCAACGCAGGAATCTGCTGTAGGACAGGCAGGCATTGACGCCGCGTCGTTTGGTCGGTCAGGATGAACAACTGTCCCGGGGGGACCTGCGCCACGCGGGCGTTCAGTTCGACCGCCAGATCACGTGTGACTACGACGTTTGATGGATTATTTGCCAATATTGCCGACTTTAATCAAGTATTCCGCAATTTGTACCGCATTGAGGGCGGCACCCTTCTTGATCTGGTCGCCTACGGCCCAGAAAGTGATGCCGTTGGGGTTGGCCAGGTCTTTGCGCACGCGGCCTACAAATACAGGCTCCAAGCCCGATTTGAAGAGCGGCATGGGATATACATTTTCGGAAGGATTGTCCTCCAGTACCACGCCCTGCGCTTTGCGGAAGGCTTCTTGTACTTCTTCCACGCTCAGCGGACGCTCGGTTTCCACCCAAAGGGCTTCAGAGTGGGCACGCAACGAAGGAACGCGTACACAGGTGGCGCTCACGGCAATGTCGGAGTGCATGATCTTGCGCGATTCGTTGAACATCTTCATCTCTTCCTTGGTGTATCCGTTGTCGGTGAAGACGTCGATGTGCGGAATAACGTTGTATGCCTGCTGATGGGCGAATTTTTTGATGGTTACGGGCTTGCCGTCCAATACTTCGCGGTATTGCTGTTCCAATTCGGCCATGGCGGCGGCACCGGCACCCGATGCGGCCTGGTAGCTGGAGCAGTGCACGCGTTTGATGTGCGAAAGTTCTTCAATCGCTTTCAGCGCAACCAGCATGATGATGGTGGTGCAGTTAGGGTTGGCGATGACACCGCGCGGGCGGTTCAGTGCGTCTTCCGGATTGACTTCGGGAACTACCAAGGGTACGTCGTCGTCCATGCGGAAGGCGCTGGAGTTGTCAATCATGACGGCACCGAATTTGGTGATGTCTTTCTCAAATTCACGGGAAATGCCGGCTCCTGCACTGGTGAAGGCAATGTCAACACCCTTGAAGTCGTCGTTGTGCTGCAGTTCTTTGACGGTATAGGTTTTTCCTTTGTATGTGTATTGCGTACCGGCACTACGGCTGGATCCAAACAATACGAGTTCGTCAAGCGGGAAGTTGTGTTCGTCCAACACTCTCAGGAATTCCTGTCCTACGGCGCCGCTGGCACCAACGATGGCTACTTTCATGGTAAGTGTAATTTTGTTTTGTCTATTTTATAGCGGTGCAAAGATACGGATTTTTCTGCAAATCTTCTCTTGTATGGACGAAAGTTGGAGGATGGATTTGGGAATTGCATGAAAGATGTAGTGTTTTCCGGATTTATTTATTTGAGCAGCTGATTTTTATTTTTTTTCTGTAGTGTTGTGAGATGGCTTTTTCGTGTTTGTGTTGTGGTGTTGAGCAATCTATATTATTTATTTAAGGTATTGGATACTG
>JAGDAS010000041.1 GCA_017959385.1 Paludibacteraceae bacterium | reverse complement strand
CCCTCGTAGGCGCTGCGGTCGTGGTTGGTGAGGTGGATCAACTTGTTCTTCTGCCGATAGGCGGCATCGTTGTAGAGGTTTTGACACTGGCTGATGAGCTGGGCGACATTGGGGTTGGCGGCAAACTCCGTCAGGCGCGAGTAGAACGCCCAGGCGTAATCGCCGTCGAAGGCGGCGGTGTAGGAGGCATCGTCATTTTCGGCCAACCAATAGATGCTTTTGATCCGGGCCACCTCGCGTGCGGCATCCTGCCAAAAACCGACTGGAATGCCGCTGGCATAGTCGCAGCGGTAGCCGTCGATGTCGCATTCGCGCACCCAGTATTTGAGGTTCTCAATCATTTCGGCGCGTAGGGCGGGGTTGTGAAAATCCAGTTGGTACACATCGTTCCAGCCGTTGGGCGAATAGGGGCGTTGGCCGTTGCTGGATGCGTAATAGTCGGGATGGGCGCTTACCCAGGCATGGTCTTTGGAGGTGTGGTTGCAGGCAATGTCGAGCCAAACCTCCATGCCCCGGCTGTGGGCGGCATTGACCAAGGCTTTGAAATCGTCGAGCGTGCCGTACACCGGGTTCACCGCACGGTAGTCGCGAATGGCGTAGGGGCTGCCGTAGGCGCCAACCTTGCCCTGCTCGCCCAGCTTGAAGATGGGCATGAGCCAAAGCGTGTTGACGCCGAGCGAATGGATGCGGTCGAGGTCGGCGGCCAGCGCGTTGAAGGTACCCGCCGCCGAATAGTTGAGCACCGTGATTTCGTAAATCACCCGGTTGCTGTGGCTGTGGGCCTGACGGTAAAGGTGCAGGTGCGGGGTTTCGGTCCAGCCGTCGGGCCGTTTGAACCAGACGGTGAGCGGGACCTCCTCGTCTTCGGGGCAGGCGGTGTAGTGGATGTCCGCCCCCGAACCGTCGCTGGTTAGGCACATGTCGTAGGGCAGTTGGCTGTCCAGCGTGGCTGTCTGGTTGTTGCCGCTGCCCCAGCCTCCGTTGTTGAAGATGAGGTGGACGGGATCGTCGGTGTCGAGCGTGTATTCGAACCAATCGGCGTCGGAGGTGGCGCGCATGGTTTGGTTGTCGGCAATGGTGCTGTTGTACCAAGCGTGGATGTGCGGCGTTGCGTTCCAAGAGGCGGGCCGTTTGAATCGGACGGTGAAACTGTCGGCCGAGGCCAGGGTGGCCGTCAGCCACAGCAGGCCGGCCAAAACGATTTTCGAAAAGGTTTTCATAGACCGAATATTGATAATCCGTAGCGGCGTGCCATGGCGCGCCGCTACTACAAAATCCCTTTGCTGGAGGGCAGTTCGAATTTGTAAATGTCGCGGCGGACGGCCATCTTGAGGGCGCGCGCCAAGGCTTTGAAAATACCTTCGATCTTGTGGTGCTCGTTGGTGCCTTCGGCCTGGATGTTGAGGTTCATCAGGGCGGCGTCGCTCAGCGACTTGAAGAAGTGCAGGAACATCTCCGTCGGCATCTCGCCCACCTTTTCGCGGTGGAATTCGGCGTCCCATACCAACCAGGGACGTCCGCCGAAGTCGAGCGCCACCGAGCAGAGGCAGTCGTCCATGGGCAGGCAGTAGCCGTAGCGCTCTATGCCGCGCTTGTCGCCGAGCGCCTTGCGGAGGGCCTCGCCGAGGGCCAAGGCCGTGTCTTCGATGGTGTGGTGCTCATCCACCTGCAGGTCACCCTTGACCTGGATGCTGTGGTCGAAACCACCATGTTTGCCGATTTGCTCGAGCATTTGGTCAAAAAATCCCAAGGCGGTGGAGATGTCGGTTTTGCCGCTGCCGTCGAGGTAGATGCGGTTGCGGATG
>JAGDAS010000040.1 GCA_017959385.1 Paludibacteraceae bacterium | reverse complement strand
CCACCCGTGGCCGCATCGTACCACTCGATCCGTTCATTGGCCGCCAGCGTCGCCACGGCCGTCAACGCCGGCACCGTGCCGCCCGCGCAGTACTCCGCACCGGCTCCCGTGGGAGCGGCCGGCACCACACAACCACCCTCACAGGTGATGGATGCAAAATTCGTAACCGTATAAATATCGCAATCCTCTGCAGCCGCACCCGAAGCCACCCGCCCGGCAGCCTCGGCCGAATTGGCCACAATCACGCGGTAGTTGGTTCCGGTAGCGTCGGAAGCCACAATCGACTTGGTACGCTGACCCGTTGATGCCGCCCCCAAAGCCGTCCAAGTATTGCCGCCGTCATCGGAACTTTGCCATAGATACCAGGCCCCCGACGGGTAGTACGTTGACTCCTCTCCGTTGAAATCGACCTCCATGTCCACCGAAGACCCACAGGTTGCCAACACATCGGTTTCACCGGCATCGCTCTGCAACTGAACCACCGGCGAACAGGTCGTAAACTGCAAATCATCCAATACCAGATCATTGCCGTTACCCACCTGCCCCTTGTTCCAGATCTCAATGCGCAAACCGGGCACCGCAGCCGTCGTCTGCACCGAGAGCGCGTAATTCACCCAACGCTCCATCTCAAACACCGACATCTGACCGGTGTTCACATGGCCGAGCAGGGCACCGTTTGTTCCCCCGATACCCCCGTTGAGCTCATAAATCTTCAAAACAATGTTACAAGGCAACTGCTCGGCATTCGAAAGCTGGGTCGCCCACATGGAGAAATTGTACCAAGTGTTGGCACAGAAGGGTCCCAACACATCCACCTCCATAATTTCCTCGTTGATCTCACCGCTACCCGTCGTCGAACCGGTGTTGATCACGAGATAACCGCCGTTGGCATTGCCGGTATGGTCACCGGTCAAAGCGGTATTCCAGCCGACACACCCCCAACTGCTGCCCGAAGGCGATTCAAATGCAGCATCGCGCGAGCTGGACACCACGCGGTAGTAACCGTCCTGACAGCACAAACCGTCGTATGCGTAGGTGTGGTCCACCATCCGGCTGGCGGAAGTACCCGTGGCGTTGTTCGGAAAATCCTGACAAGTATGCGGCGTAACCGTTCCGAAATCCTCTTTCCACAAGGTGCGGAAATTCGAACCGGTATTCTCACAGCAGACAATACCCTGCAATTCAATCGGAGCGGTTTGATCACCGCCATACACCGCATAATAGCTGTGCAGATTCAGATCGAGCGTCACCTGAATCGGGTTGGTCGTCACCGCCATCGCCGTATAGGCACCGCCGTTCACACTTTCGTACCAGGTGTAACCCGTCGATCCGCTGCCGATGCCTTTTGCCGTAAGCGTCACCTCCGTTCCTTCGCAGTCGGCATTCGATTCAATCGATTTATCAACAAACTTATCGGGACAACCGAAGAAACGCAGGTTGGAAAAAGCAATCGCATCGCAGCTCTTCGTCTGTTTGGCCGTCGGACGCCAATAGAAAACACCATTGTTGACCGTTCCCTCAATGGTCAGCGTACCCGATCCTCCGTTACGGTTGAATCCGTCAATGTTCTTATCGCCGAACGAGGAATATCCGCGGATGTTGGAGTTTTCAATCACCTGCGGCGTACAGCTGCTGCAAACACAACGCCAACAGTCGGGAGAGAGATCCTCCCAATCAATTTTCATCGTCAGCTGGGTACCGCTTTTCACACCCGGAAGGCGGAATTCCACCAAAGGGTCGCCGAGGTCGTTGTTGTAATCCGGCAAATGGAAAACCAAGCGGTTCCTCCCATCATAACGGGGCGACAATTTGCCGCTGAGCACCTGGGGATTGGACACGATGGCATAACCTTTGCCACCATCCATAAAAGTGCCGTTGGCATAAGCCTCCGGGTAAAAGACATTCATCTCAACCGAACCTGTCTTATCGTACCATTCAATTTCGCCGGCTGACAGGTGGGTGGCACTCACGTTGGCTGAAAAATTGGTGGCGGCCAACAAGTCACCGCAGGCTCCCGCCACCGACTCGGCGGTATTGATCGGCTGATACGTCAAATTGGTCGGAGCGGCGGCGTTGAAATCCTCCCCGTCAATGGTCAGCACCGGGCTGGCGGCATTGATCATGTCCCGGCACGAGCCGTCCAGACTCAACACAGGAAAATAATTGTCACCTGTACCATTGTTGAAATCAATCTGGTAAGTATCCCTGCGGATGGCGCCGTTGTCACAATTCTTGGAAATACCGTGGTAGGCGAAGCGGAAACCGCCCAGTGTGCCGCGATACTTGAACTTGATACGTATGGCCTTGACCGGATCGGGGTACCCCGCATATTGCACGTCCAGGTATTCAGTGACAATATAATCATCCCAATTGGCGAGGGTAGCACCATCGATTTGGAAGGAATACGGTGCCTGGTCATAATACTGGGTTGTACTGGCCTCACGGGCGAATCCCCACTCACCTGCCCGGCCGTCAACGGGATTTGTATTGTTGGTGGTTGTGGTCAGCACCCGCAGGTAAAAACCGCCCACCTGTGCATCAATTTGAGGATCGGTATCGGGATAGGCCGACACCAGAATCGTGGCCCAATGCTCACCAGCCACATCCTCGGTCGTCATATAATACACAAAACGCTGACGCTCCATCGCGTCAAAGCCCGGATTGGTTCCGCCGTTGCGGAACACCCGACCACAAATATCAGCAGCATACACTGCCGTAGGAGAAAACAACATGGCGGCGAACAATCCCCCCAGCAGTGCACATAAACGCGTTTTCATCATACTTGCAAACTTATCCGATTTTACAAAAATAATAAAATTAAAACACATTGACAACGAAAAACGCATCAGATTGTACGCCCGGGACACAAAAAACGAAACTCCCGGGTGCACAAAAACGGCACCCGGAAGGGATAATCAAAAACAGGAGTCCGGCTTAGAGCGCCACGCGGATCGTCTCCAAGGCATTGGCCTGCAAAGTCACAAGCGCCTCGTATTCACCAATACGGAGCGTAAAGGTCTTCTCCTCCTCCGACTTGTTGAACACATTGACTACGTACGAGCCGTCCGGCTTCTGCGTAGCCAGTACCATGAGGTCCGGATCTTCGGCCTGCTGAACACCCAGAACGACATCGCCCGGACGCAAGGCACGGCTGAACTGGCGGAAGAGATAGTACACCGGCGTGTAATACACCTCACCGCTCTCCAGATCGACCAAAATGGGCGATGCGGCAAAATTGCCGACATGGTTGGGGCCACCCTCCTTATCCAACACGAAGTTCCAATCGATATGACCCGTCACCCAATGGTTGAGCGTTTCGATAATATAGCTGGCATAACGCTGTACGGGAGCGAATTTCGGGTGGTTGCCATTATCCCACGGCGTGCTGTAAGCCCAGTCGGTCGCTTCTTTCGACCACCACCAGGCATCGTTCTTCCACCAAATGAACTTAGGCTCCACAAATCCTTCCGGATCGCGGATTTCAGGACCCCATACGGGACAGCCGAAGTTGTCAACGCAACCCTCGGTATGCAGCAACTCCTTGTCAGGATACAGGGCATGGATGGAATCCAGCACCTCGGGGAAGCAGGACACAGTGCTGCCGTACCAGTGCAACGCCATACCGGTCGTATAAGAATTGGCCAGTTCGTCGCCGTAGATGGCGGCCGTGTAAGGCTGCATTTCAAAGATATTCTGGTCAAATCCGAAAATATTGACCTGGTCAAATCCAGCCGCCTTCAAAGCCGGGCCGAAGTATTGGCCGATGAAGACCGCCTCTTCAGGACCGCTGAAATCCATGCTCTCCCAACCACCGTCGTTGCCCATCGGCTCGTTGACCGGCGACATACCGTAGATTTCAATGCCCACACTGCGGTAAGCCTCCAGGTATTTGATCAGATAGTCGGCATAGGTCTGATAATACTGCGGGAGCAGACGGCCGCCACGGTGAATGGGCGGATTGACCGTATAATCCTTCTCGTAGTACTTGTTGTTGTCCTTCATCCAGGCGGGAGCCGTCCAGGTATTGGCAAAGATGCGGTACTCGGTGTCCGTCTGGTTCTTCTTGATATTGGCCACGTCGACCATCAACTGGTAGAGATCGTACGACTCATCCTTCACCAACGGGAACTCCTCCTTGGAGAAACCTTCCATATCACGCTGCATGGAGAAGGACAGCAGGGCTGTATCACCCTCCACTTCGGCGAGTGAATATTTGCCGACAGGCGAAAAATCGCTGGCGCCCACCTGTGTGCGGACGATGGAGTAATTGGCCTCATCCTCGCTGAACGCCATCTTCAACACCTCCTGGCGGGCTTCGGGTTCCAAGCACGCGAGCACGTAGGCGGACGACTCGGTCAGCGAACCGCCGATACCCACGAGGGTCTGACGTTTCTCATCCGGATTAACCACCACAACCACCCCTTCCGCAGTCTGGCCTTTGGTGAACTTGATTTCCTCCTTCGGTGCGCACTTGTCGCCGGCGGCGGAAGTCACTTCGACCGATGCCTTTTTGGCGCATGCGCCCAGCAATACCGCCATGGCAGCGACGGGAACCACACGAATCAAATTTGCATTCATAATTTGTTTTCTTTATTTAAAATTAGATTAAACTCTATGCTCCATGAGCTTTTACGCAAAGATAGGAAAATAAACAACACACTCCCTTGTCGTATCCGCACAAAATTACACACGAAGCCGGATACTTCTTTCACACCAATACAACAAACCGCTGCCAAAACAAGTTCTGACAGCGGTTTGATCTATCCTACCGGACAAAAACCGGGTTATTGTTTGTACACCTCAACAGTGCCGCGTTTCGTATCGCCCACTTCGTTAAGTTTGACATGATAGTAATAGACACCCGGCATGGCCAACTGGCCGTTGATGGTGCCGTCCCAACCATTGTCACCCTCATACACCTTGTTGCCGAAGCGGTCGTAGATGATCAGATGCAGATCGTCCTTGAGGTGCTGGATAAAGCCGTCATTCTTGCCGTTACCGTCGTAAGGCGTGATGACGGTGGGCCATACCACCTCAACCGGCACGCTGTACTCAACCGTGTTGCAGTCGCCCGTGGCACGGATGGTGTAGGTGTAATTCATGTACGGATTGTCGCTCAACGTGGTTAAGTCACCGTCAATTTCGACCCCGTTGCGCGTCCATACGGAACTGTTGACTGTGGCCGCCGAAGTGTTCTCGAAGGTCAGCTCCACCTGGGCGCCCACCGTAATGGGCGTCTGGTTGGCCGTCAGACGGCCCTCCAAAATCTCACCGCCGGTGTAACCGATGGTGATCTGGTTCGAAGCGCTGCAATGCGTAGTACGGTCAGTGGCGGTCACCTCGTAAGTACCCTCTTTGTCAATCACACGCGTTGCATCGGTCAGCGTGGTGTCGGACCAGGTAAAGTCGGCATTGGGCGCTTCGGCGGTAAGGGTCACCGTCTTCTCCGAACAGCTGATGGAAGCTGCGGTCGAAGTCAACGTGGGCTGTGCCATAGCGTCATAGATGGCAATCTGTTTGGAATCATTCATATCCGTGTTGCATCCGGTAGTTCCCATCTCCGCATGAACGGTATAAGTACCTTGCGACGTTTGGTTACCGAATGAGAGCGCGGAACCCGTACCAGCCTTCGGCAAATCCACGGGGAATCCCTGGAACAACAAGGTATAGGTAACTCCCGTCTGGCTGCCACTCAAACCGATCTCAACACCCGTTCCGCCATCACAATAGGAACCGCCTCCCGTCAGATTGTACAGCGTAGGCAGCGGATTTATCGTGGCCGTCAGCGTAACAGGCAGCGAAACACAATTGTTGGCATCGGTATAGGTCACCTTGTACGCGCCGTTCGCCACCGAGGCGATATTTGCCACTGGCGTAGTACCATTGGATTCGTAGTAGGATAGGTTGGCCGATTCGGACAACAGTGCGGTCTGCAGATTCACCGTAGCCGGTTCACAGACGGCCGCGGGTTGGCTCGTAACGGTCAATGCGGGACGCGGGTTCTGCGTCAGTGTCACTGCCACACGTTGACTGTTGCAACCGTCCACATCATTGACCACTTGCACATAATAGGTACCGGCCTGGGTGGGCAGATAGGTGGCGCCATCGTCACCGACCTTGTTTCCGCCTGTAGCAGCATCAAACCAGCGAAGCACCTCATTGGCAGCGAGCGAAGCCGTTGCCGACAAAGCAACCGGCGCATTGCCTTCGCAGTAGCTTGCCGATGTTCCGACCGGATTATTGACCACGGGACAGGAACAATCCGGAGCGGTGATGGTATAAGTAGCCGTACAAGCCGCATTCACCTTGGAGGTCAGCGTCAGGACAATGTCCTGATCCTTGTCGCCGGTCACGTCCACTTTGTCAATCTTATACACCACCGCGCCATGATCACCCACAAGACTGTATTGGTAAGCATCATCAGTCGGAGCGCCGGCATTCACATTCAGGGTGATCTCGACATGGTATTTCAACTTGTCGTCCGAACATTCGGGATATGGCGTAACGGAGAACTCCGGCTGTTGCGTAACAACCACATCACGCGTGATTTCGGCAGACTCGCAATCATTACCGTCTTTCACCTTCAAGGTGATGTGCTGCGTACCGGCCATCGTGTTCGGCACACTATAAGTAGCGGTAGCAGTATATCCGGCACCATTCCAACTATAGGAGGTACCGCCTCCGGCCGTCAGGGTCAAGTCAGCACCGGTACAAAGCTGGTTGCCTGCACTCAAGGTAGCCGTCGGTAAGTTGTTCTTTGTTACCGTAACACTACCGTTCATGGACGAACCGCAACTGGTCGAAGTTTCCAACGCATCCACGGTATAGGTACCGGATTCCGCCTGCAATCCGAAGCTCAATGCAGAACCATTACCGTTCACAGCAACTCCGACAGGCGAACCGTTCAGCAACAACGTGTAATCAACACCCATCTGACTACCGCTCAACGTAACGGCAGGTGCGGCCGAGCCGTCGCAGTAAGCGCCACCACCCGTCACATCGAATTTGGTCAAAGCGGCCGAGTTGTTGTTCACCTGCACGGAATAGCCGGCGGATACGCATCCGTTACCGTCTTTGACGTAAACGGTTTTGGCGTCCGATTTCAAACCGTCATATACCGAAGTGGCGTTGAAGTTGGTGCCGTCGTTCGAGTAGGTATAGCCGCTGCCCGAACCACCGGTGGCCGTAATTTCATACTGTCCGTTGAACGGAGCAAGGCAATGCGTGTTGTGCGTGATATTGGCACCGGCCGTCGGCAAGGCATTCACCGTAATGGCCTTCGACACTTGGGCCGACTCACAACCATCGGCACTCTTGGCAATCAAGGTGACGGTCTGCGGACCGGCCGTGGCCGTATTGACATTATAGGTATTGGTCGCCGCAAAGGCTCCGCCGTTCCAGCTATAGGTGGCTCCCGTACCGCCCGTCAACGTAAGCGTTCCGTTTTGGCAAACTGCGGCGTCGCCCGAAATGGATGCCGTCGGCAAGGCGTTCACCGTAACGGCCTTCGACACTTCGGCCGATTCGCAACCGTTGCCGTCTTTCACTTTCAGGGTAATGGTCGGGGTG
>JAGDAS010000039.1 GCA_017959385.1 Paludibacteraceae bacterium | reverse complement strand
GGTGGTCTTGCCCGTGCCGGACAAACCGAAGAAGATGGCGGTGTTCTTGCCGTCCATGTCGCAGTTGGCGGAGCAGTGCATCGAAGCGATGCCCTTCAAAGGCAGGTAGTAGTTCTGCATGGAGAACATACCCTTCTTCATCTCACCACCGTACCAGGTGTTGATGATCACCTGCTCGCGGCTCTTCGTGTTGAAGGCGACGCAGGTTTCCGAGTTCAGGCCGAGTTCCTTGTAATTCTCCACTTTGGCCTTGGAGGCGTTGTAGATTACGAAGTTGGGCTCGAAGTTGGCAAATTCCTCTTCGGTCGGCAGGATGAACATGTTCTCTACAAAGTGAGCCTGCCAAGCCACCTCAACGATGAAACGGACAGCCAGACGGGTGGCCTTGTTGGCACCGCAGAAAGCGTCCACTACATAGAGGTTTTTGTTGGAAAGTTCGTTTTTGGCGATGTCCTTAACCTTGGCCCAAACCTCTTCGCTCATCGGGTGGTTGTCGTTCTTGTAGGCGTCGGAGGTCCACCATACGTTGTTGTGGCTCTCGTCGTTGTCCACGATGTATTTGTCCTTGGGGCTGCGGCCGGTAAAGATACCCGTCATTACATTGACGGCACCGAGCTCAGTCTCCTGGCCTTTTTCGTAACCTTCCAATGAAGGATCCACTTCGGCTTTGAACAACTCCTCGTAGCTGGGGTTGTGGGCGATCACCGTCGAACCGGTGATGCCGTACTGGGTTAAATCTAAATTTGCCATTGTTTCGTTTGGTTTAAATGGTTTTTATAAAAATTTGAATCTCTCTTTCGAAAAATGTCCTCGTTATCCAAGTCGCAAAAATAAACCAAATTTTCCAAAAATTCAACGGTGCCGGCGTGAAATAACAAAATTGCAAATAAAAACTTTTGAATCCATTTCACTTCCGATACACGGAAAATGGCTAAATTTGCGGGGTATATGAAAAATTTGATCCTACAACGGCCTATACGTGTGGCGGGTACAGTGGCGCTGCCGGCCTCCAAAAGCATTTCCAACCGGGTGCTGGTCATTGACCGGCTCGCCGGCGGCGACGGTTCTCTGCTCACCCATGTGGCCGACTGCGATGACACGCGGGCGGTGCTTTCCGCTCTGTCCGACACCACGGGTGTCAAGAACATCGGAGCCGCAGGTACGGCCATGCGGTTCCTCACCGCTTATTACGCACTGCAGCCCGGAGCGGCGACACTGACCGGGTCGGAACGTATGTGCCACCGTCCCATCGCCGTGCTGGTCGATGCCTTACGGCAAATGGGCGGTCGGATCGGATATGCCGGTACCGACGGATTTCCGCCGTTGCGGATCGAGGGCGGCGGCTTGCAGGGCGGCGAAGTCCGCATGGACGGGAGTGTGTCGAGTCAGTACGTCTCGGCGCTGCTTATGGTGGGCCCCTGCCTGCCCGGGGGACTGACCATCCGGTTCGAGGGAGCGGTTGCCTCCCGTCCCTATATTGATATGACACTTGCGCTCATGCGTCAGTTCGGCGCTCAAGCCGATTGGACGACGGAGGGTGCGCTCCGGGTGCATCCGGGCGGCTACCGGCCCAGGACGTTCGCCGTTGAGTCCGACTGGTCGGCGGCTTCCTACTGGTATGAAGTAATGGCTGTTTCAAATGATCCCGACGCACGGCTTGAGCTGCCCGGTTTGTGCGAAGGCAGCCTGCAGGGTGACAGCCGGGTGGCCGAATGGTTTGAGCCGCTCGGGGTGTGTACGGCATTTACCGGGGAGGGGGTTGTACTGACCCGCGGAAGACGGAGTGCCCGCTCGCTCGCACTCGATTTCAGCCGACAGCCCGATCTGGCCCAGACGATGGTGACCACCTGTTGCATACTTGGCATTCCGTTCCATTTCACCGGGCTTCAGTCGCTCAAGATCAAGGAGACCGACCGTATCGCCGCGTTGACCACCGAATGTGCCAAACTGGGTTGCGTTTTGACCGAGCCCGCCGACGGGCAGTTGCGCTATGACGGCCGACGGCAGGCACACGGACATCCTGCCTCCATCGCCACCTACGAAGACCACCGGATGGCCATGGCCTTCGCTCCTTTTGCCCTGTACGAGGAGGCATTGCAGATCGAACATCCGGAGGTGGTGTCCAAATCTTATCCCGGTTTTTGGCAGGATTGGGAAAATTGTCTAATTTTGCACCAACGATAATTCAAACTGCATGAAAGCAATGGAATCGCTGAGCGTGGCTATCGCATGCGACCACGCCGGTTTTGAGATGAAGGAGGAGGTGAAGAAGGCTTTTGAAAGCCGTTTCTTCGAGTTGAAGGACTTTGGTACGTTCTCGTCCGAGAGCGTTGACTATCCCGACATGATTCACCCGATGGCATCGGCGGTCAATGAGGGCCGGTATGATTTCGGCATCGCCATTTGCGGCACCGGCAACGGTGTGAGCATGACGGCCAACAAGTACATCAACGTACGCGCCGCCCTTTGCTGGAAGGATGAGATTGCCAAACTGGCCCGTCAGCACAACGACGCCAACATCATTTCGCTGCCCGCCCGGTTCGTTTCACAAGCGGAGGCCGAGCAGATGATTGAGACGTTCTTCACCACCGATTTCGAAGGTGGCCGCCATTTGGCACGCGTCAGCAAAATATCGCAGTTGCTCTGACGGATTTCCCTTGCGGAAAATGATTTTCCGACAAGGTGCTCCTTATAATAGAATCCCGACTCGCGGCTTTATGTCGTGTGGGTCGGGATTTATTTTGGCGGAAGCAACCGGCTGACATCTTTGCCGTAGCGCTGCAGTTCGCGTACCAGCGAGCTGGATACTTCGCGCAGTTCGGGTTCGGCCAACAGATAGACAGTTTCCACACCGAAAAGTGTGTGGTTTGCGCGTGCAATCTCGTTCTCGTAGGCGAGATCGCGGTCGTTGCGGATGCCGCGGACAATGCAGCAGGCACCGCTTTTGTGCACGATGTCGGCAGTCAGGGTGCGATAGGCGCATACCTCCACGCGGGTTTCGCCGGCATATTGTTCCCGAATGGCGGCCACCCGTTCCTCCAAGTCGTCGGACGCCTTGTCGGGATTGACTCCGATGGCGATGATCACTCGGTCAAAAAGCGTCAGCGCCCGCCGTACAATGGCGGCGTGGCCGACGGTGAAGGGTGCGAAGGAACCCGGAAAGAGTGCGGTGTGCGGCATGACTATTGGATGATGAAATCGGCGCGGTTGAGACGGCCCTCCCACACGTCGGTGGTGGTGCTGCCGTCGGACAGGGTCCCGCCGGCAATCCAGATACTTTGTTTAAACACCGTGGCGGCGCATCCGCTGCGGGCAGCGTAGGCGGCTGGCAGATAGAGGTTGCCCGTGGCTTTGTCCCAACTGAATCCTTCGTCGCGGGATACATACACCTGGCGGGTCGGAAGTCCAGAATCCTCGGCGTTGCCCCCGATCAGATACACCCGTTTGAGGTAATAGACGGCGGTTGAGCCGGTACGTACTCCGAATTCGTAACGTCCGGTATGACGGTTCATCACCGAGGTCCAGTAGCGGCCGTCGTTCATGGTGGAATAGGCGGTGGAGAGTGCATTGCCGGCGGCGTCGGTTCCACCATATAGGAAAATCCGGTTTTTGAAGGAGGCACAGGCCGCTCCTCGCGCGGGGAAGGGCGTGGGAAGGGGTTCGCTCAGCGTCGCTTCCGACCAGTTTCCCGATTCGAAGCGGTAGATGGCGGAGCCGTCGGTGGCATAGACGGTATCTGCGATGAAACCGACCAAAGCGGTTAATGTGACCGGTGTCGGAGTGGCCGAGGTCCAACCGCCGGCGGGGTTGTTGAGCTCCAGCCGGTAACTCGTGCTGCCGTCGCTTGACAGGGCGGTAATGCCGCCACCGGTCAGTTGTGCGCTGATCACCTCTATGTCTTCACTGTACGTCAGGACGTTGGTCCAGACGGTGCCGTCGGACGATGTTGACACACAGCCGCCTGCATGGCCGTTGGCCGCCAGATGGTAGAGCGTGTTGCCGTCGGTGAGCAGACCGAAGGCGGTCGGCGTAAAGCCCGGCGCAATGCTGGAGCGCAGGTGCCATGCGGCCGAGTCGGGGTCCACTTTGTGCTGACGGACGTCGAGCTGGTACGTGGCCTGCCGTTTGCGGTTGCCGGCCACCAGTGTGATTTTGTGAATGCGGGTAAAGTCGAGCGAGTCTTTTTCGTTCCAGGCTTCGTCGTCGAAGGCGATGGAATAGACGCGTTCGTAGTAGGTCGGGATGGGAATGATGCGCGTCAGATCGGCATGGTAGTCGATGGAGTCCTCGTTGTAAACCATCCCTTGGAGTGTATCCACGACAAAGTAGGTCTTTTCAATGCCTTCGGCCCGGTTGCTTGACGACAAGTAGAAGCCTTTCAGGTGCGGGTTGGTATAATCTTTGATATTCTCCTTTTTCTTTTTGGAACAAGCCGGTAGCAGCAGAAGCGCCGCCAGCAGCGCACAAAGGATATAACAAGGTCGTTGCATGTTCTACAGGTATTTTGTGGCAAAGGTAGGATTTTTTTGTAATTTTGCCGATACTTCTTTTCAATTAGATGAACCATTATGATGAAGATTGAGCAGCTGTACACTTTTTTTGAGCAACATCCGGTCATCTGTACCGATACCCGCAACCCGATTCCCGATTCGCTTTTCTTTGCGATGAAAGGGGCGAATTTCAACGGCAATGCCTATGCCGGGAATGCGGTGGAGCAGGGTTGCGCCTATGCCTTTGTCGATGAGCCGCAGTACGCCGACGGTGACCGCATCCTGCTGGTTGACGACTGCCTCAAGGCACTGCAGGATTTGGCGCGCTTCCACCGGCGGCGTCTGGGTACGCGTATTATCGGTATCACCGGCACCAACGGCAAGACCACGACCAAGGAACTGGTGTCCACGGCGCTGGGTGCTTCGTACGAGGTGCTCTACACCCAGGGGAATCTCAACAATCATCTTGGTGTCCCGCTGACGCTGCTGCGCCTGCGTCCGTCGCATCAAATCGCGGTGGTGGAGATGGGGGCCAACCATCCCGGTGAGATTGAGACCCTGGTTAATATCGTCGAGCCCGATTTCGGTTTGATCACCAATGTAGGCAAGGCGCATCTCGAGGGATTCGGCTCGTTTGACGGGGTAAAGAAAACCAAGGGTGAATTGTACGATTTTCTGGCAGCCAAGGGGTGTCGCGGCTTTGTCAACGCCGACAGCGAAGATTTGATGGAGATGGCGGCCAGGCGCGGGTTGCGGTTGATTCCGTATGGCAGCGGCGCGGACAATTATGTTTCGGGCCGTGTGACGGCGGCCGACCCCTACATCACGGTAGCTTGTACCTGTTTTGACGAGCAGATAGAAATCCCTACCCATTTGATCGGCACTTACAACTTGCCCAACGTGCTGGCGGCTGTCTGTGTGGCGCGTTACTTCGACGTTCCGCTCAAGAAGATCGGTGCGGCGCTGCAGGCCTACGAGCCTTCCAACAACCGCTCGCAGCTGCTCAAAACCAAACGCAACACCCTGATTGTCGATGCCTACAACGCCAATCCAACCTCCATGGCTGCGGCGTTGGCCAATTTTTCAGCTATTTCATCGCCGCACAAGTGTGTCATTTTGGGTGACATGGGTGAGCTCGGCGCCGATTCCGATGCTGAGCACCGCAAGG
>JAGDAS010000038.1 GCA_017959385.1 Paludibacteraceae bacterium | reverse complement strand
GGAAAGAAAGTGATTGCCACCCCCTTCGCCGCATCCGGTTATTCGACCGGCGACCCCGAAGCCATCGAACTCTGTGATACCGACCGGGAATTCGCCGAGGCAGTCAACCGCCAGGTGGTGGACGACGGATTCAGCGCGGCGGCCCGGCGCTGCTTTGAAAGAGAATTTGACACGGCTGTCGTTCAGAAACGGTTGGAAACATTTTTGAAGAGTCACGGATGAGGCGTATTTTGTACATAACGGCGTTCCCTCCCAATGAATGCACCGGCGGTCAGGCGTTCTCCAAGAATGCCATCCACGACTTGGCGCAGTCCGACCGCCTTGATGTCTGGTACTTCGCCTATCCCGGGCACAAACCCGATTTGATGCCGGATCCGTCCGTGGAAAACGTCCGCTCGTGGAACGTGCCCCGGTCGGCCTGGCTTGGGTATCCTACAGTGCATCCGATTTTTTCGCGGCGCATGGGGAGGGAGTTCCTGCTGGAACTGCGCCGCGTAGCCGCCGGATACGATCTTCTGTATTTCGATTTGTCGCAGGTGGCGATGGCCTCCCTGATGGTGGACCATCCGTGCAAGGTGGTGCGCCTGCACGACGTACTGTGCCAAAAGTTCGACCGCAAAGCCGGATGGACCGGCCGGTGGGTGCGCCGCACGGAATCCCGTATTGTCCGTTCGGCAGCCAAGGTGCTGGTACCCTCGGAAAAGGATGCCGCCCTGCTGCGCGACAACTACGGTGTGGAAGCCGATTATACCCACGAATACATCAAGCCGTTTGACCCCTCCGGTGCGGGACCGGTTACGGAACGTATTGTATTCTATGGTTATTGGAAACGCCCGGAGAATGCCGACGGCCTGCGGTGGTTCATCCGCAAGGTGATGCCCTTGCTGCAGGTGCCCCGGGAATTTGCCGCTGTCGGCGGCGGTATGCCGGAGGATCTGAAGCGGCTGGCCGGGCAGATCGGGGTGCGGTGTTTGGGTTTTGTGGAGGATCCCATGCCGGAGCTGTACCGATCGGCGGCCCTGGTGGTCCCCCTGTTTCAGGGGGCGGGCGTCAAGGTCAAGGCCTTGGATGCGTTTGCCACCGGTACCCGTGTGATCGGGACCCCGCTGGCGTTTGAGGGACTCCCGGAATTTCCGGAATTGGAGACGGTGTGTGATTCGCCGGCATCCTTCGCCGCAGCCGTCGATGCCTTGAAGCCTTCGTCGGCGTCCGGGAAACTACAACGCAGGGAAGCCTTCCTTGCGCAATACGATAACCGACATTTGTCACAAAGATTGGCCGAACTATGATTACAGCGTCATTGGTATTTTACCGCACCGATCCGCGTCAGGTCCGCCGCATCCTGCAATGCGTGGAAGATTCCGCCATTGACCGGGTGTTTGTATATGACAACTCATCGCAGGCGTCCACGGCGGCATTGGTCGCCGGATATGCCAAGGCCCGCTATGCCATGCACGAGAATTCGGGCTACGGCAGTACGCACAACCTGGGGTTCCGCGAGGCTCAGGCTTTGGGTGCCGACTATCATGTCGTGCTGAATCCGGATGTGGTTTTCGGGCCGGAAGTCATTGACCGGCTTGCCTCCTATATGCAATCCCATTCCGAGGTGGGGCAGTTGATGCCGCGCGTGGTTTATCCCGACGGCAGCATGCAATACCTCTGCAAACTGCTGCCTACGCCGCTTGATCTGCTGGTAAGGCGTTTCCTGCCTGCCTGTATGCGCAAAAGAAGCGACCACCGTTTTCAAATGCAGTTCACCTCCTACGACCAGGTGATGGAGGTCCCCTTCCTGTCCGGGTGCTTCATGTTTCTGCGCATGGAAGCCGTTGTGCAGACCGGCGGTTTTGACGAACGTTTTTTCATGTATGGCGAGGATATCGACTTTTCCCGGCGTATGCATGCCCGGTTCCAAACGCTCTACTATCCGTACGTGAGCATTGTGCACGATCATGCCGCCGCTTCCTATCACAGCATCCGGATGCTGGGCGTCCACATGCTCAACATAGCCAGGTATTTCCATAAATGGGGATGGTGGCTGGACCGGGAGCGCAGGCAGGTGAACCGCCGGATTCTGGAGCAATGGAAGGTGCTGCCGTGAGCGGGCTGTACCATGATGGTGGAAGAATTTGTCCAAAAGCACTATGGAATTTTTATAAAATGCTTATCTTTGCAACCGTTTGACACCTCATATTATCGTTTATGGAAAACAACTCCAATATGCAGAATGATGACTTGACCATCCGGGAGATTCTGGACCAGTTGTCCGTTTTGTGGACGAAATGGATCTGGTCGCCGTTGCTGTTCATGATCCGCTTCATCGCACGCAAATGGTTGCCGTTGACAGCTTTCGCCGCCGCCGGATTTCTTTGTATGTTCGTTTGGTGCAAGAGTTTCCCCATTTACAAAGGGGTGGTCATGTTCCAAAACAACGTGTGGCGCAGTTCCGATTTTATCCTCAATCTGCGTCAGCTGAATCTGGAGGATCCGTCCGTGGTTGCCGGAAAGCTGAATATGGATTTTGAGGTGGTGAAGGACAAACGGAGTATCATACCGCATTTCGTTTATTCAACCGATTCGCTGTATATGGCATGCTTTGTTGATTACTGGGATCAGTATTTCAAACCGCATGAGGACAAGATGTACATCATGACGAGTCGTTTTGCGGTGGAGGTGCGCGCTACCAGTCTGCAGTCGTTGGATGGTTGGGTGGACGGCCTTTTGTATTACTTCAACAACGATCCCTACATCAACGTGCTGGGTGTTCAACGGGTGCAAAGCATCGAACACCGGGCCGGATTTGTAGCCGACGAACTGGCCAAGCTTGACAGCCTGCAAAGTTTGGAATACTTCGCCCGCGAGCGTCGCAATGTCGTCGTAAGCGGTCTTCCTCTGGTCAACCCCAACCCGGAATTGTACCATGACCATGTGCTTGGTCTGTCGGAACGGCTGGATGACTACAAAAGCGCTTTGCAGTACGACGCTGATCCGGTGGTGGTGGTGACCGATATGCAGAAGGAAGCCGCGCCGCTCAATTACTGGGGGAATTTTACTGTTAAATCCCTGATTACGGGGTTCGTTATCGGTTTGGTTTTGATGTTGCTGCTGACCTATCGGTCTGCTATAGGATCCTTCCTGAAAGGCGGAAGTGACAAATAATCTTGACACTCGATCGAATGATTATCAGAAGCAAAGCTCCTCTGCGTTTAGGTTTGGCCGGTGGTGGTACGGATGTGTCGCCCTATTCTGATTTGTACGGTGGCGCCATTTTGAACGCCACCATCAATATGTATGCCTATACGACCATTGTCCCGACCGACGATGGCAAAGTGGTCGTGGAACTGCCGGACTTGGGAGTGTCTGAGACGTACGACAGCGCAACCGTGTTGCCGGCCGAAGGCCCCGCTGTCCTGCACTTGGGTGTTTATAACCGTATTGTGCGCGATTTCACCCACCGTCCCCTCTCCTTGCGGATATCCAGTCACGTTGACGCACCCGCTGGTTCGGGCCTGGGCACGTCGTCCACCCTGGTGGTTTCGATTCTGGGTGCTTTTGTCGAATGGCTGAAACTGCCTTTGGGCGAATATGATACCGCCCAACTGGCCTATTCGATCGAACGGGAGGATCTGGCTATGGCCGGAGGCAAGCAGGATCAGTATGCCGCTACGTTCGGAGGGGTGAATTTTATGGAGTTTTATGACAATAATAAAGTAATTGTCAATCCATTACGCATCCGCAAATCAGTTTTGTACGAGCTGTCGCACAATCTGGTGCTTTACTATACACAGACCTCGCGCAAATCGGCCGAAATCATCGAGGCCCAGACGCGGAATGTGAAGAACAAGAACGGCAGGTCCATTGAGGCCATGCACAAGCTCAAAGAGCAGGCGGTATGGATGAAGGAAGCCGTGCTGAAGGGCGATTTGGACGAGATGGGGCGGATTTTGGATTTCGGTTGGCAGTACAAGAAACAGATGGCCGATTCGATCACCAATACGCAGATTGACCAGGTGTATGAGGCTGCTGTACAGGCGGGGGCCACGGGAGGAAAAATCTCCGGTGCCGGTGGCGGAGGCTTTATGTTCTTTTATTGCCCGCAGTTGAACCGCTATGCCGTCGAGAAGGCTTTGCTGGCTTTTGGCGGTAACGTCAAACGATACGAATTTACGAAGGAGGGATTACGCACATGGACAATACAATAACCAATGGAATAGCCGCTTCTATCGCGGTAAAGGAGGCTATACTCGCCGATGAGGCTCTGTTGTCGCGGATGCAGTTGACCGCCGATTGCATGGTGGCGGCATTGAAAGCGGGGGGTAAGGTGCTTTTTTGCGGAAACGGCGGAAGTGCCGCCGACGCCCAGCATCTGGCTGCGGACTTGTCGGGTCGTTTTTATTACGACCGTCCACCCTTGTATGCCGAAGCGTTGCACTGCAATACTTCGTTCCTGACGGCAGTCGGCAACGATTACGGATATGACAGGATCTATGCGCGTCTGCTTCAAGGCTCCGGCCGGAAAGGGGATGTGCTGGTCGGAATATCGACTTCCGGTAATTCCGAGAATATCCTGCAGGCGTTTGAGGTGGCCCGCTCCAGCGGCATGAAGGTGGTTGCGATGACCGGCGCCAGCGGCGGAAAGATGAAACAGGCCGCCGATATTCTGCTCAATGTTCCCTCTATTGACACACCGCGTATTCAAGAGGCCCACATTATGATGGGGCATTTGATCTGCGAATGCGTGGAGTCGGTTTTGTTCCCGCGTTAGAAATCCGCCTTCAGCAGTACGTTTTTGTCGTCTGCATAGAGTGTGTCGCAGCGGCTTAATAAAAGCCGGATGGAATCGCAGACCTTGAATTCCCATTCAAGGTCTTTTCTTTTTAGTAGATAATCTGTCTGACGGATGCGTTGCGCCACCAGGTCGTTGTTCAAAGCGAGTGGTCCGAAACTGTAGGACAGGCATCCGTCTATAACGGGAGGCCGGCGCTGGCATAGGTAGTACTGGCCGATGTTCTCCGCATTGAATACATAGAGGGTGGATTCCTCCGGTGTGATACGCTTTACGACTCCGGTGAGTTCGCGCTCCCGCGCCCGATCGCCATCCCGGTACCACCACCAGTTGTGGTATCGGTCGTATTGGCATCGGCAGGTGTAGGCGGTAAGCAGCAGTACGGTCAGACCGATGTACCAGGGTTCCCGGATGCAGTAGGCCGTCAGGCAGCCGATGGCCACGGCGCCGATTCCCAACAGGTACAGGTAGTAGTGGTCGCCGTTGTTGAAATAGAATTGTCCCAGAAAACCGATAATACCCAGCAGGCACCATGCCAGCGGAAGGGCCTGCTTTTTCCCCCGCAGGTAGAAACCGGGGTACAAAAGTGCCAACAGGCCGGGGAGAAAGTATCGGAACAACTGCCTGCAGGCCTCCGGAATATGCCGCAGCGGCCCGAGATCCCGGTAAATCTGCCGGGCGATGTCGGAAGTCCCGTAACCGGATTGGAAGATACTGACCACCAGGGGGTTGATCGCGAACACAGCCAGCAGCGGTACCAGCACACCGGCGCTGTAAATCAGAGGCTGGCGCCAATTCTTAGGGTCGTTCGCCATTAATAGTGCCAGGTTGAGCAGGATGAATCCGGCACCGTATTGTTTGATGCCGAACGAGACGGCGGCGCAGACCCCTGCCAGCAGGATGCGGTGCCACTTGCCGTTGGACCGCTGGATGAGGTAGGCCGAAAGCAGTCCGAACGCCAGGCTGGGGATTTCCAGAAGAACCTGGTCGCCGCCGAATTGGAAGGTGCTGCAGGCGCAAAGCCATCCGGCCAGGGCGGCTGCCCAGCGTTTGGAAGTAAAAGCATGGCAAAGCAACCCGATCAGACTTGCCGTTGCCAGATTGACCAGCGCCTGTACCACCAGCCAACCGGTATAGCCCGTTGGTGGAAGGATTTTGAGCAGGCCCGCCATCAGGTAGAGCCATAGGGGCGGGTAGGCACATCGGATTTCGCTGTAAAGCGAGTGGCCTTCCGCCAGCTGTTGCGCAATGGCCAGGTAGTATCCGGAATCGCAGTACACGGGCGATGAGACCAGTGTTCCGTGCAGCTGAAAGCCCCAGATGACGGCTCCGATGCAGCCGATGATCCCAGCCAACAGGATGTCGGCCGATGGTCTATATGGGTTCTGAATCGTCAACGGTCAAATTTTTTCTGCAAAGGTAGTCATTTTTCCGTTCTTTTTTTGGCTGTATTCCATAAATGCGCTATCTTTGTCCCCGTTATGAAAGAAATGTTTGCCTATTACTTTTACTTTTTCTATTTGGGATCCAAGTAGAACGGGATGGTAGTGCAAGCAATCAAATAGAAACATGAGGCCCGTTCAAATGAACGGGCTTTTTTTATGAAAGATCTATGATACAACCGGCCAAACGTTTGGAAACCGTCAGCGAATACTATTTTTCGCGCAAGCTGAAAGAAGTGGCTGCCATGAACGCCGCAGGCGCAAATGTGATCAGTCTGGGCATCGGCAGTCCCGATATGCCCCCTTCGCCCGAAACCGTCGAAATGCTCTGTGAGGCGGCGGCACGCCCCGATGCGCACGGATACCAGCCCTATGTGGGTATCCCCGAACTGCGTCAGGGCTTTGCCGATTTTTACCGCAGGTGGTATGGGGTGGAGTTGGATCCGAAAACCGAAATCCAACCGCTGATCGGCTCCAAAGAGGGTATTCTGCATGTTACGCTGGCGTTTGTCAATCCCGGCGAACAGGTCCTGGTGCCCAATCCCGGTTATCCGACCTATACGTCGCTCAGCCGGCTGCTCGGGGCGGAGGTGGTCCCTTACGACCTGCTGGAGGACCGGCAGTGGCAGCCCGATTTTGAGGCGCTGGAGCGTATGGACCTTTCCAAGGTGCGGTTGATGTGGATGAATTACCCCAATATGCCGACCGGTGCTCCCGCCGGCATGGAACTGTTCGAAAAGGCGGTGGCCTTCGCCCAAAGACACCAAATCGTCATTGTGCACGACAACCCGTACAGCTTCATTCTCAACCGCAAGCCGCTGAGCATCCTGTCGGTGCCCGGCGCCAAAGACTGTTGCATCGAATTCAATTCCATGAGCAAGAGTCACAACATGCCCGGTTGGCGTGTCGCCATGCTGGCTTCCAACGCACAGTTCGTGCAGTGGGTGCTCAAGGTGAAGAGCAATGTTGATTCCGGCATGTTCCGTGCGGTGCAGTTGGCGGCCGCCCGTGCGCTGCACAACGATGAGGCGTGGCACGAGGCGATGAATATCCGCCTTTACGGCGAACGCAGGGCCGTGGCGGAGGAGATCATGCAGGCGCTGGGTTGCACCTTCGATCCGGCGCAGACCGGTATGTTCCTCTGGGGGCGCATTCCCGACCGGTATGCCGACGTTGAACAACTGACCGAAAAAGTGCTGCACGAGGCCAAGGTCTTTCTGGTGCCCGGCTTCATTTTCGGCAGCAACGGCGCACGTTACATCCGCATATCCCTTTGCGCCACCCGGGAGAAACTCAGCGAGGCGCTTACCCGTATCCGACAACTTGAATTATAAATCAATAATCAGATAAAAAATGGAAATCGAATCATTCTTACTGCCCGGCGTGGATCCCAAGCGCCCCGTGGTTATTGCCGGTCCCTGCAGTGCCGAGACCGAAGAGCAAGTAATGGAAACCGCCCGGCAGCTGGCGGAACGCAACGTCAAAATTTTCCGCGCCGGCATCTGGAAGCCCCGTACCAAACCCGGCGGCTTTGAGGGCGTCGGAGTGGAGGGACTGCCCTGGCTGGAAAAGGTGAAGGCTGAAACCGGTATGTATGTGGCCACCGAGGTTGCCACCGAGAAACATGTCCGCGAGGCGTTGAAACACGGCATTGACCTGTTGTGGATCGGTGCCCGCACTTCGGCCAACCCTTTCGCCATGCAGGAAATCGCCGATGCGTTGAAGGGTGTGGATGTTCCGGTTTTGGTCAAAAATCCGGTCAACCCCGATATCGAGTTGTGGATCGGAGCGATGGAGCGGCTCAACAACGCCGGTATCAAACGCCTGGGGGCCATTCACCGCGGATTCAGCACCTACGATAAAAAAATCTACCGCAACCAGCCGCAATGGAACCTGCCCATCGAATTGCGCCGCCGCTATCCCGATCTGCCCATCATCTGCGACCCCAGCCACATCGGTGGCAAGCGCGAGCTGATCGCCCCCTTGTGCCAGCAGGCCATGGACCTGGGCTTCGACGGCCTGATTGTCGAGTCGCACTGCAACCCGGACAAGGCCTGGAGCGACGCCGCCCAACAGGTGACCCCCGAGATTCTGGAGTACATTCTCAATATGCTCGTGATCCGTGAGACCAAGCAGAGCACGGAGAATCTGACCGAACTTCGCAAGCAGATCGACTCCATTGACAACGACCTGCTCGAAATGCTCTCCAAGCGTATGCGTGTGAGCCGCGAGATCGGTCTGTACAAGAAGGAGCACAACATTCAGGTACTGCAGGCCGCCCGTTACGATGAAATCATGCAGAAGCGGATCATTCTGGGCGAATCGCTCGGTATGTCGGGTGAATTTGTCAAGACGTTTTTGGAGGCGGTGCATGCCGAATCGGTACGCCAACAACTGGAGATTGTAAACAAGTAAGCGATGAGAATCCTGATTATGGGTGCCGGCAAAATGGGCACCTTTATGACCGATGTGCTGTGTATGAAGCACGAGGTGGCGTTGTTCGACAAACAGCCGGAACGGCTGCGGTTCGTGTTCAACACGCGTCGTATGACCACGCTCGACGAGGTGCGGGATTTCGCCCCCGAGATGCTGATCAACTGCGTGAGCCTCAACCATACTTTCGACGCATTTACGGAAGTGCTTCCCTTTCTGCCCGCAGACTGCCTCCTGTCCGATATCGCCTCTGTGAAGACCGGTTTGCCGGAATTCTATGCCAAGTGCGGACACCGTTTTGTCTCCACGCACCCGATGTTCGGTCCCACCTTTGCCAACCTTGACAACCTGAGCACGCAGAACGCCATCATCATCGCCGAGTCGGACCACATGGGCAAACTGTTCTTCAAGGATCTGTACAACTCGCTGCACCTCAATATCTTTGAATATACTTTCCTGCAGCACGACGAGACCATTGCCTACTCGCTGTCCATTCCTTTTGTCTCCACCATGACGTTCGCCGCCGTGATGAAGCACCAGGATGCGCCGGGTACGACTTTCAAGAAGCACATGGACATTGCCCGCGGTTTCCTTTCGGAAGATGACTACCTGATTACCGAAGTGCTCTTCAATCCGTTCACCTCGGCGCAGGTGGCCAAGATCCGGGAGCAACTCAAATTGCTGATTGAAATCATCGACCATAAGGATACGGCGGCGCTTAAGGCTTACCTCAAGCAACTGCGCAAGAATATCGAATAAGAAAAAAGGGAGCGACGCTCCCTTTTTTCTTATTGAATCAATTCCTGCAGCAGCCGCCAGACCTTGTCCACAGAATCCACCTTCAACCGTTCCGACGGTGAGTGTACGTCGCGCAGGGTGGGACCCATCGACAGCATTTCCATACGCGGATATTTCTGTTGCAGCAGTCCGCATTCCAACCCGGCGTGGATGACCTTGACCGAAACGTCGGTGCCGAACAATCGGCGGTAGGTGTCGCAGGTGCGGCGTATCAGCGGGGAGTCGAAGCGGGGCGGCCACGGCGTGTAGCGCCCGGTGATGGCCGGGGTGGCACCGGTGGCGGCCCATTTCTCATATACCTCAAAGGCCAGTGCGTCGAGCGATTCCTCTACGCAGGAGCGTTGACTGCTGACCAACAGCAGCAGGTCGTCCTCGCGTTTCAGGGAGGCCAGGTTGCAGGAGGTTTCCACGATGCCTTCCAACTTCCGACTCCATGCCTGTACTCCGTGCGGGCAGGTGGTTACCGCTTCCAGCACGCCGGCGGTCAGCGCGTCGCTCCATACGGTTTCGGGCAACGGGCAGGAGTCGAGCTGCGCCTGCAGCCCGGGCTCGTCCTGCTGCCATGCTTCCTCCAACTCCGCCAGGTAGATGTTCCAGTCGATGCGGATCTGCTCTTTCTTTCCCAGCGGGACCACCACTACGGCGTTCGCTTCCCGTGGAATGGCGTTGTGCATCCTGCCGCCTTCGAAGCCGGCAATCCGCAGCGGGTACTGCGACCGGCATCCGGCGATAAACCTTCCGAGCAGTTGCAGCGCGTTGGCACGGTGCTCGTGGATGTCGCTGCCGCTGTGTCCTCCGCGCAATCCTTTGATTTCCAGCCTTACGGCAAACGATCCGGCATCGGGAACCGAGGTCTCCAAAGTGTAGCGCGCCGAAGTTTCACAGCCTCCCGCGCATCCGATGATGAGCTCGTCATCCTCCTCCGAATCCAGGTTGATGAGTTCGGAGGCCTGCAGCCAGCCGGGTTCGACGGCTTCGGCTCCGGTCAGGCCGGTTTCCTCGTCAACCGTGAAGAGCGCTTCCACAGCGCGCGCCGTGTCGGACAGCAGGGCGGCCAGCGCCAATGCCACGCCCACCCCGTCGTCGGCACCCAGCGTGGTGCCCCGGGCCCGCATCCATCCGTCCTCGATATAGGTTTCAATGGGGTCTTTGCTGAAGTCGTGCCGGCTTTCGGCGGTTTTCTCACACACCATGTCCATGTGCGCCTGCAGGGCGATGGCGGGTGCATTGCCCGGTTTGGTGATCAGTACGTTGCCGGAGGCGTCCACCCGGACAGGCAGGTTGTGCGCCGCGGCAAAACGGGTCAGGTATTCAATCATTCGTTCCTCCTGCTTGGAAGGGCGGGGAATCTGACAGATTTCATGGAAAAACTGCCAGACGGTTTGGGAATCGGTCAGCGTCATGCGGCTTCTTAAAAATGCTTAAATCACAAATGTTTTCACAAAAATACGAAAAAATTCAAGGTCACTCCCGCGATTTCTCCTATATTTGCAAACAAAATCCGGTTTTATGCTCAAGACCCTGCTCATAGCCGTGGCGATTCTGGTGCCTGCCGTCCTGCTGATGGGGATGAAGGTGTTCTTCACCCGCAACGGGAAGTTTACGATGGGGCATGTGTCGGACAGTGCGGAGATGCGCCGGCGCGGTATCCGGTGCGTGCAGGCGCAGGATTACGAGCAGCGGAACCGGAAGAAACTGTATGACAAATAATAGGAAAATGATGAAGGATATTATTCTCTATGTGATTAACGGTATTCTGGCTGTGGCCGTTGTGGTGCTTTTTGTATTGTTCGCAACCCGTCAGCCGCAGCAGGAGGAGCGTGTCGTGACGGCGGAAGGACAGCTTCCCGTCGCCTATGTGAACATGGATACGCTGCTGCTCAACTACCACTTGTACAACACCATGAGCGAGGAGCTGCTCCGCGAGGAGGAACGTTCGCGTGCCACCATCAATCAGAAAGCCAATCAGCTGCAGGCCGATGCCGCCGATTTCCAGAAGAAGTTGGAGAACAATGCCTTTTTGAGCGAGGCCCGTGCCCGCAGCGAGCAGGAACGCCTGTTGAAGAAACAACGCGAGCTGCAGGAACTCGACAACCGTTTGAGCCAGGAACTGGTGGCCAAACAGACCGCACTCAACGAAAAGTTGAACCACATTGTGGATTCGGTGGTGGTGGAGTACAACAAGGAGAAGCAGTACCAACTTATTTTCAGCAATGCCGGACATGCACCCCTGTTGTATGCCGACAAGGCTTTTGACGTTACGCAGGAGATTTTGGAACGCCTCAATGCCGACAGCACGGCTGTTGCCGAGTGATGACCCCTTTGTGCCCTGCCAGTCTCTGTACCGGCGGGGCATCTTATTTGGAATAAGATGGAAGAGAATAATTCGTTGAGAATCGTCTATATGGGAACCCCGGATTTCGCCGTGGAACCCCTTGAGGCTTTGTTGGACGCCGGCTTCAATGTGGTCGGCGTGGTCACAATGCCGGACAAACCCGCCGGTCGCGGCCATCATCTGCAGGCTTCGCCCGTCAAGCGTTTCGCCCTGGAGCACGACCTGCCGTTGCTGCAGCCCGAGCGTCTGCGCGATGAGGACTTTTTGATCAACTTGAAAATGTGGGATGCCGATATCCAGGTGGTGGTGGCGTTCCGGATGCTGCCCGAAGTGGTTTGGAACATGCCCCGGTTGGGTACGGTCAACCTGCATGCCTCCCTGCTTCCCCAATACCGGGGGGCCGCGCCCATCAACTGGGCGATCATCAACGGTGAATCCCAAACGGGTGTCACCACCTTCTTCCTCAAGCACGAAATCGATACCGGCGACATGGTTCTGCAGGAAACGGTTGATATTGCACCCGACGATACAGCCGGCACCCTGCACGACAAATTGATGCATGTGGGCTCCCGTCTGCTGGTCAAGACCTTGGAGCAGGTTTCCGACGACAGTTACGATACCGTGCTGCAGGATGAAACCAAGGCCGTCAAACCCGCCCCGAAAATCTTTAAGGAAGATTGTCGTATTCAATGGGACCAACCCGTTGAAAAAATTCATAACTTTGTACGAGGCTTGTCGCCTTATCCGGCCGCATTTACGGAAGTGCGCACCGGGAAGGAGGCGCAGGTGGCGTTGAAGATATTCGCCGGTCGGGTGTCCGGGCAGCCGTGTCATGCGGCACCGGGTACGTTGGACACCGATGGTCGCAACTACCTGCGTTTCGCCGCCGCCGACGGTTGGTTGGAAGTGCTTTCCGCCCAGCTGCCCGGCAAGAAGGTCCTGGATATCCGGGAACTTTTGAGAGGAACTAAGTTTAATTAACAATAATCCAGACTATGAAAAAATTTGCATCGCTGATCGCCATGGCTTGTTCCACTCTGGCTGTGTGCGCAAACGGAATTAATGACGACTGGCAGTTTACGCTGGAAGGCAGTGCCAAAAAGACCCAGGTCAACCTGCCTTACACCTGGAATGGCGACGACGGCCAGGATGGTGGCAACAACTATTTCCGTGGTGTAGGAACCTATGAAAAGGAAGTGGAGGTCCCCGCTGAATGGCAGGGAAAGACGGTTTACCTGAAGATCGGTGCCGCCAATATGGAAACCACCCTGTCGGTCAACGGCGAACAGGTGGGGACGCATGTGGGCGGCTATGCCAGCTTCATGTTCGAAGTGACCCAAACGCTGAAATACGGCGCGGTCAACACCCTCAAGATTCAGGTAAACAACAGCAAGAGCATCGTCAGCCCTCCGTTGAGTGCCGATTTTACGTTCTATGGTGGTGTTCTCCGTCCGGTCTCGTGGGTGGTGAAGGAGAACCGGAGTTTCAATCCGAATCCGATCGTCAAGCACAAGCTCTTCGGCGAAAAACGTATCAACGCCGCTTCCACGCGTGTGGAGCAATATGAGGTCAATGCCGATGCCGCTTCGCTCGGCTTGCGCGCCTTTGTCCGCAATAGCACCGGCGCCGCGGCTTCTTTCCGCTTGAAATCGCGTCTGGAGGATGCTGCCGGCAAGACCGTCTGCTCGTCCGATACAACTTTCGAAGTGAAGGCTTGGGAGGAACCGGACGTACTGGTGAAATGGCAGGTCAGCCGCCCGCATCTGTATCAAGGCAAGCCGGATCCCTATATGTACAGCGAGGTGTCCGAACTGTATGTGGACGGCCGTCTGGTGGATACCGACCGGCAACCCGTAGGTCTGCGCTCCATGCGTATCGACCCGGCACAGGGTTTCTTCCTGAATGACCAATCCTATCGGTTGTACGGTGTCTGCCTGCATGAGGAAATGCCCCACAAGGGCCGTGCCGTATCGGACGCCGACCGTAAGCTCTCCATCGATGTGATGCGTGAGACGGGTTTGAATTACTTCCGCCTCGCCCACTACCAGCACGGTGACTTCACCTACCATTACCTCGATTCGCTCGGAATCTTCTGTTGGAGTGAGGTGCCCGTGGTCAACAGTGTGGGTATGAACGATTCGGAGAACGAGGTGTTCCAGCGCAATGCCGTCAGCCAGATGTTCGAACTGGTCATGCAGCTCTACAACCATCCCTCTATCGTGGTATGGGGATTGAGCAACGAGGTGAACTACCAACCGGGCATTGATCCCACCTACACGATCAAGACGCTCAACGAGGTGGTGAAGACGATGGACCGTCACCGTCCGACGGTGGTGGCCGCCATGTTCCCCGAGAAGATGACCAATTTCGTGCCCGACGCCTATGCCGCCAACCGTTACGACGGATGGTACTATGGCAAAATCGAGGACTTCGGCAAGGTGATGGACGAACTGCACAGCAAGTATCCTTACCGTGCCATCGGTGTGAGTGAATACGGTGTCGGAGCCAATGTCACCCACCATCAGGATATCGCCGCTCCGATCCAGGAAGGCGGTCAGTTCCATCCGGAGGAATACCAGTCGCACTTCCACGAGTCGTATTGGAAGATGATCAAAGACCGTCCTTTCATCTGGAGCTCGTCGGTATGGGCCGGCTTCGACTTCGCGGTGGACAGCCGCAACGAGGGCGGTGTGCCGGGCCGCAACGACAAGGGTCTGGCCTCGTTTGACCGTCAGACGCGCAAGGATGCTTTCTATTGGTACAAGGCCAACTGGAACAAGGAGGAGGACTTCGTGTACATCACCTCCCGCCGCTACACGCAGCGCTCGCAGCAGACCACCAACCTGCGTATTTACGCCAACCTGCCCCGTGTGACCGTTTACCTGAACGGGAAAAAGGTGGCCGATGTGGATGTAAAGGACTGCCTGGCGGTTTGCCCTTTGACGCTCAAAAAGGGTGACAATGTGATCCGCATCGAGGCGGCCGGCCGTCAGGGTACGGTTGAGGATACGGTTACCTGGAACTACAAACCGGCTAAGAAGAAATAATGGCTATCAGTGACGCAACCACCCGCAGAATTCTGGACGCCGCCCGTATCGAGGAGGTGGTGGGGGAGTATGTCACCCTGCGCCGCCGTGGCTCCAGTCTGCTGGGATTGTGTCCGTTCCATAACGAAAAGACCCCTTCGTTTCATGTCAATACCGCCAAGAATTTCTACCACTGTTTCGGTTGCGGGGCGGGCGGTGGCGCGGCCAAGTTCATCATGGAGATGGAGCATGTCTCCTTTCCGGATGCCTTGCGTATTCTGGCGAAAAAATACGGCATCGAAATCGAGGAGACCCAAATGACGGATGCGGAGCGGCAGGCGCAGTCGGAACGCGACGCGTTGTTCGCCGTCAATGCGTTCGCATCCAAATTCTTCCAGCAATACCTCTGGGATACCGACGACGGCCGCTCGGAGGGATTGTCGTATTACCGCAACCGCGGTTTCTCGGACGAGATCATCCGGCGTTTCCAATTGGGCTATGCCCCCAATGCGTCCGATGCTTTGTGTGTCGCCGCCAAGGCGGCCGGTTATCCGGTTGAGCTCTTGCTGAAAGCCGGTTTGGCCGGTCGTACGGATCAGGGCCGGGTGTACGACAAGTTCCGCGGACGTGTCATGTTTCCCGTAATGACCATTTCCGGAAGGGTGGTGGCTTTCTCCGGCCGCATTCTGATCAAGGATGAGAAGACGGCCAAGTACGTCAATTCGCCTGAAACTCCCATTTACCGGAAGAGTAATGAGGTGTACGGCCTTTATGTGGCCCGCAAGGGCATCCTTTCCAAAGATGTCTGCTACCTGGTGGAGGGCAATGCCGATGTGGTTTCCATGCACCAGGCCGGTGTGGATAATGTGGTGGCATCGTTGGGAACGGCGCTGACTTCCCAACAGGCGCAGTTGATCCACCGTCAGACGGAGAATGTGGCTGTGCTGTATGACGGTGACCAAGCCGGTATCCATGCGGCGCTGAAGGCGGTTGACCTGCTGCTGGCCGAACGGTTTGAGTCGGTGCGTGTGCTGTTGTGGCCCGAAGGCGAGGATCCCGATTCGTTCGCCCAAAGCCACAATGCCGACGAACTGCTGGCCTACGTGGATTCGCACATGGAGGACGGGGTTTTCTTCAAACTCCGCATGGCCATGCAGGGCGCCGAAGGAGACCCTGCGCGAACGGCGCAGGCCATCAACCTGGTGGCCGGCACGATTGCTGCGATTCCTGCCCCCTTGCTTCGTTCCACCTATGTCCGTTTTGTGGCGGAAAAGGTGAATATGCGGGAGGAGGAACTGGCGGCCCGGGTGCAGGATTATCTTCAACAGCAGCGTTCCCAGCAGGCGCAGGAGAAGTTGCGGGAAGAACGGCGGCGGCAGGTGGGTGAGAGCCTGTATGCCGGAACCCCGGCGCCTCCCCGCGAGATGGCTCCCCTGCCGGAATCCGAATTTTCGCCCGCCGCCCCCCCGCAGGAGATGGCACCTTTGCCGTCCGACGCCGATGTTTCCGTGCCGGATGCACCGGTGGCTCCGGTTCCCGCCGCCGCTGTACGCCGGGTCAAGGCTCCCACTTCCGATGCTGAGCGCAATCTGCTGCATGCCATGATCAGCTACGGCAGGGAGTCGTTGGCGTTTGATTACGATCCGCAGACAGGATTCATGGTTCCGCTGCGGCCCGATACGGCGGTTCAGGAGGGGCATGAGTGCATGGAAGGTACGATGCTCGACTATCTGGTCTCCTCCCTGCAGGCCGACCAACTGACCTTCAACGACCCGGTTTATCAGCGGGTTTATGAAGAGATTATCCAAAAAGAAGGGGAAGGTGGTTTGTCGGAAGTGTACTTTCTCAATCATCCCGATCCGGAAGTGCAGCAACTGTTTGCCCGGTTGGTGGATATGCGCTCTACGGCGACGGAGGAAAACGAACAACAACGCCGCTACCGCTTTTCGCAAATGGCTTATCAATTGCTGCTGGAGTATCGGGATGCAGTGTTGAGTATGCGGCAGAAGGAGGTCGATGCCCGGATCCGTCAGACGGATTCGGAGAGCGAGGAATTGGACGCTCTGATCCGTCAAAAGGATGAAATCAAGCAGCTGCGCCGCCAGATAGGCAAATTGCTGGGGACGCGGGTCTATATGCAATAAAGATCATGAATACCACTGTATTTTGGAACCATTTCGAGGCACTTCGTCAAGTGCCTCGCACTTCCGGTCACTGTGAAAAAGTGATCCGTTTTCTATCGGATTATGCCGCATCGCTCCAATTGTCCCATGAAGTAACCGAAGGGGGCAATCTGTTGGTGCGGATACCAGCTTCGCCGGGCAGGGAGGCCGACACCCCGTTGATTTTGCAGGGACATGTGGATATGGTCTATCAAAACGACGGAGTTTCCCACGACCCGCTGACCGATCCCATTACCTGTCACGAGGAGAACGGTTGGCTGAAGGCCGACGGTACCACGCTGGGAGCGGACAACGGCATGGCGGTGGCCGCCATGATGACGGTCATGGGCGATGCGTCCCTGTCACATCCGGCTTTGGAGTGCCTTTTTACCGTTGATGAGGAAATCGGTATGCTGGGAGCCTTTGCACTGCCCGCCGGGGTACTGCAGGGGGAAACCCTGCTCAATCTGGATACGGAGAATGAAGAGGAGTTGGTGGTGGGGTGCTGTGGTGCCGTCCGGGTGCATCCGGTGTTCCGCTACGTGCCCGAACCCGTGCCCGAAGGCGATCAGGCTTACAAAATCACCATTTCCGGCCTCTTGGGCGGACATTCCGGCATGGATATCCATCTGCAGCGTGCCAATGCGGTCAAACTGGCCGCCCATTTGCTGAAAAGCCTGGTGACGGACTGCGAGGCACGCCTGGCCTGGATGGAAGGAGGCAATGTGTCCAATGCCATTCCGCGGCAGGTGGAGTTGGTGGTGACGCTCCCCGACGGAGCGGAAGACGATCTGTATGAAGTGATCGCCCAATACCAGGAAATCTACAGTGACGAATACGGAGCGGTCGATCCGGATATCCTGTTGGAGGCGGAGGCGGTACCGCTGCCGGCCTCGTTGCTGCCGGAATGTGTACAGGATGATCTGATCAATGCGCTGGTGGCGGCACCCGACGGGGTGATCCGCCGGCAGCCGGACGATCCCGCTACCCTTGAAACCTCGTCCAATCTGGGTTGCATTCACAGCAGTGAGGGGCGGATTGAAATCGAATTTCTGGTGCGCAGTACCCGTTACAGTATGAAGGGGGAAGTGCGCAGCCGTTTGGAAAGTATATTCTCCCTGGCTGGAGCATCGGTTAGCGGGTCTGACGATTATGAGGGGTGGCAGCCCAATTACGATTCGCCTGTCCTGGCGAAGGTGCGCCGCATATATCCGCAGGTATTCGGACACGAACCGCGTGTGTGTCTGGTACATGCCGGGTTGGAGTGCGGTATCCTGGCCGGTCGTTATCCCTACCTGGATATGATTTCCTTCGGGCCCAATATCCTGCATCCCCATTCCACCGGCGAGTGTGTTGAAACAGCTTCGGTGGAGCGTTTCCTGTCACTACTCGAAAAGGTGCTCGCCGATTAGGCTTTGCGCAGCGTGAAGAGGAATTCCAAGCCTCCACCTTGATGCGGTTTGGCTGAGATGCGTCCCTGATGGAAGGCAATGGCGTTTTTGACAATCGCCAGGCCGAGTCCGGTACCTCCCAGTTTGCGCGAGCGACCTTTATCCACCCGGTAGAACCGGTCGAACAGCCGGGCCAGATGCGCTTCGTCCACTCCGACACCGTTGTCTGATACGGCAAAGTAGTAGAAGGTCTCGTCGGTACGGTAACAACTGATGGTCAGATGAATGTTCTCACCGGCATAGTGCAGACTGTTGTCGATGAGGTTGCGGAAGATCGAGTAGAGCAGCGATGTATTGCCCTGGATGGGCAGCTGTTCGGGCAAATCGGTTTCCACGCTGAATCCTTTTTCCTGCAGTTGCAGTTCCACGTCGCCAAGTACACTGTGGATAATATCGGTCAGGTTGACCGGCTCCTTGGCGAAAATATCCGATGCCTCGTCCAATTTGTTGAGGGTTGAGATGTCCTGCAGCAGGTTCGTCAGACGGGAAGCCTGGGAGTAGCACCGCTGTATGTAGAACTGTTTCTTCTCCTCGTCCATATCCGGGTTGTTGAGCAGTGTCTCCATAAAGCCCTGGATGCTGCTGACCGGTGTCTTGAGTTCATGCGAGATGTTTTGCGTAAGCTGCCGTTTCAGCAGATTCTGTTCTTCCTTTTGGGAAATGTCATCTACGGTGATTTCAAAGCTTTTGTCCTGGAATACGATGCAGGCCAGCATGAGGTGCCGGTCGTTCTTGTCCAGCTGCAGGGTCTTGGTGACGAGTTTGTCCTCCCCGCTGCGTTGCTGTTCGTCCAGAAAGTCCACTATGGCGCTGAATTCCGGGATGTCAAAAACGGCACCCGGATAGCGGCAGGGCGCGTCGGCAATCAGGTTGATGTACTGCGTGAACAGTTCGTTGGAGAAGATCTCCTTGCGCTGTGGTGAAAAGATCGCCAGCCCTCTTTTGGAAAATTTCAGGTGGGCCACCATACGCTCCCGCTCCATGTTGAGCGCCTTCTCGGTCCGGTCCAGCCGTTTGTAGGAGTTGACGATATGTTCACTGATGTCGCGGAATTCATTGTCCGGGAAGTTGTATTTGTCACCGGCGTCCATTCGCCCGATCAATGTGCGCAGCGAGCTGATGGTGCCGTTAAAGTGCCGGAGTACAAACACCAGACAGACCAACACAAAAAGGAAGAGGAACACCGCCAGCAGAATGGGCAGTGCCAGCGGGCGCAGTTCGTCCCGGATTTTGTCGTATGGGCATTCGATGCGGATGTACCGCTTCGATTGCGGATAATGCCGGAGGTAATAGAAACAGAGTTCTCCGGTGGTATGGTTGCGGCGGATGTTGTAACCCATACCGGATTGGCGCGCCATCGCCGTTTCTTTGTACAGGTGGGTGCGCGAAGCGGTGGTGTCGGACAATACCGATGAGCGGTATAACAAAGTGCCCTGCTCGGAATAGACATCCAGTCGGTAGGCCGTGTCGGGGAGGCTTCCGTAGAGCGAGTCGCGGCAGACATGGTCAAAGTAGTCGCAGTATGCCTGCATCCGACCGCACAGTTGTTCCGTGGCCTGATTTTTCTGGTAACGGTATTGGATAAGGCTGATGAGCAAGGCAAAGAGAGCGAATACCGTCAGAAAGGAGAATACGAGTCGTTTCTTCAGCATAGGCGGGGATATGAATAACGGTTCCTGCAGGTTGTGCAGGAACCGTTAAAAATGAATATCAGGATCAGTTCTTCTCTTCCTGCTTCTTCTCCGGACGCGGCGGGCGTTCGGTCAGCACTTTGTGAGAGAGTTTGAACTTGCCGGTCTTGGCATCAATGTCCAACAACTTGACCGTAATGGAGTCGCCTTCTTTCAGATGGCTTTCCTCCATGGTTTCCAGACGGGTCCAGCTGATTTCGGAAATATGCAGCAGGCCTTCTTTGCCCGGCATGAATTCGACGAATGCACCATAGGGCATGATGGACTTAACCTTCGATTCATAGACCTCGCCCACCTCGGGGATGGCCACGATCGCCTTGATTTTGGCCACGGCGGCATCAATCGACTGTTTGTTCGAGGCAGCGATTTCGACAATGCCTTTGTCGTCGTCTTCCGTAATGGAGATGGTGGCGCCCGTTTCGGTCTGCATGCCTTGAATGATCTTTCCTCCCGGGCCAATGATGGCGCCGATCATATCCTTGGGAACATTCATGGTGACAATGCGCGGAGCGTGCGGCTTCAGATCGGCGCGGGGCTCGGCGATGGTTTCCTTGATTTTGCCCAGAATGTACATACGGCCTTCGTGGGCTTGTGCCAAGGCGTTCTCCAGAATCTCGTACGACAAACCGTCCACCTTGATGTCCATCTGGGTGGCGGTGATACCCTTTTCGGTACCCGTTACCTTGAAGTCCATGTCGCCCAGGTGGTCTTCGTCGCCCAGGATGTCGGATAGTACGGCGTAGTTCTTACCCTTGTTCTCCGAAATAAGACCCATGGCGATACCGGACACGGGGCGTTTGATTTGCACACCGGCATCCATCAGGGCCAGCGTGCCGGCGCATACGGTCGCCATTGACGACGAACCATTCGATTCCAAAATATCGGATACCACGCGTACAACGTAGGGGTAGTCCTCCGGGATCATGTTCTTCAGCGCACGGCAGGCCAGATTGCCGTGACCGATTTCACGACGTCCCACACCGCGTTGGGCTTTGGCTTCGCCGGTGGAGAAGGGCGGGAAGTTGTAGTGCAGCAGGAAACGGTCGTTGCCCTGGATCAGGGCTTCGTCAATCATTTTCTCGTCACGCTTGGTGCCCAGGGTAACCGTGCTGAGAGACTGCGTTTCACCGCGGGTGAAGATGGCGCTTCCGTGGGGGCCGGGCAGGTAGCCTACTTCGCACCAGATCGGACGGATTTCGTTGGTCTTGCGGCCGTCCAGGCGCAGACCCTCGTCAAGAACGGCGCGCCGCATGGCTTCTTTCTCCACGTCGTGGTAGTAGCGGTCCACCAACGGTGCCTTCTCCTCCATTTCCTCTTCGGAGAGGTATTGGGTTTTATATTCTTCGCATACTGCCTTGAAATTGGCTTCACGCGAGTGCTTGTCGGTGTTGCAGGCCTTGGCCAGTTCGTAGGTCTTGGCGTAGGTCTTGTCGTGTACATCCTGACGGAGCGCCTCGTCGTTGACTTCGTGGCAGTACACGCGTTTTTCGGTTTTGCCGGCTTCCTTCATCAATTCCAACTGTGCCTGGCACTGGGGCTTGATAGCCTCGTGGGCTACGCGGATGGCATCGAGCATTTCAGCTTCGGAAACTTCCTTCATCTCGCCTTCCACCATCATGATGTTGTCGAGCGTGGCGGCCACCATCAGTTCGATGTCGGCTTTTTCGGCTTGTTCAAAAGTGGGGTTGATGACGAACTGACCGTCCACACGGGCTACGCGTACTTCGGAGATGGGGCCTTCGAACGGGATGTCGCTGACTGCCAGGGCGGCCGAAGCGGCCAAACCGGCAATGTTGTCGGGCATATCGATTCCGTCGGCGGAGTACATCGTCACATTGACGAAGGTCTCTGCGTGGTAGTCGGACGGGAAGAGCGGACGCAGGGCGCGGTCGATGAGGCGGGCGATCAGAATCTCATAGTCGGATGCCTTGCCTTCGCGACGTGTGAAACCGCCGGGGAAGCGGCCTGCGGATGCGAATTTTTCTTTGTACTCAACGGTCAGGGGCATGAAGTCCGTGCCGGGAACGGCGTCCTGTGCGGAGCAAACCGTTGCGAGCAACATGGTGTTGCCCAGGCGCACCATGACCGCACCGTCGGCCTGTTTGGCCAGCTTGCCGGTCTCGATGGTGATCTCGCGTCCGTCGGGGAGCGCGATTTTCTTGGTGATTACGTTCATAAAAGTTTGTAATTAAATTATTTCTTACCCTTTAATTCGGCGCAAATTTACAACAAAAATTCGGAATATTCTAAAAATGTCCGCACGGAATTCAAATGTTCGACGAAAGATGGCGGAAAACCCTTACCTTTGCGGAAAATTCCTGCGAACTGTATGAAACGCATTTCCCTTTTGACCGTGCTTGTCATGCTGCTGCACGGGGCGGCGGCCGAACCGGCCGGTCCCGACTTCCGGCTGCCGATGGACATACCGGTGGCGCTCAGTGCCAATTTCGGCGAACTCCGGGCCAACCACTTTCATTCCGGTTTGGATTTCAAGACCCAGCAGGTGTGCGGACAAAAGGTTTATGCCGTGCAGGACGGGTATGTGTCCCGGATCCACATTTCCCCCTATGGTTACGGAAACTGTCTCTATATCGACCATCCAAGCGGCTATACCACGGTCTATGCCCATCTGGAGCGCTTCCTGCCCTTTGTGGATTCCATTGCCAAGCGGGAACAGTATGCCCGCGGGAGTTTCGCCATCGACTATTATCCACCCGCGGGAAGTCTGCCGGTCAAAAAGGGCCAGCTGATTGCGTACAGCGGCAATTCCGGCGGATCGGGAGGACCTCATCTGCATTTTGAAATCCGGGAGACGGATACACAGCGTGCCTTGGATCCCCAGCAGTTCTATACGCTGCCCGACAATGTGGCGCCCCGTTTCAAGAAAATCCGACTGCTGCCCGTGGCCGGTGAGGGAGCCGTACGGGGGCAGGGATTGGCGCAGACCTACACCGTTCAGCAGCGGGAAGGCGGCGGTTACCGCCTGTCGCGCGATACCGTTGAGGCCTGGGGCAAAATCGGTTTGGAGGTCAAGTCGTACGACTACATGCCCGGTCAGAACAATATCTACGGCGTGTATCACCTGCGTGTCGAGGTGGACGGGCTGCCCGTATTCGAGTACCGCAACGACGGATTTCTGTTTTCGGAAACGAGAATGATCAACGCCTTTATCGATTACCCGGCCTGGTACCAGCACAACGATGTTTACATGCGCACATTCCTGCTGCCGGGCAACCGGTTGCCGCTTTTCCCGCAGGTGGAGGACGACGGATACCTGACCATCAACGAACAGCGGTGCTACAACGTGCGCCTGCTTGCCGACGACAGACAGGGCAATACGTCCGAGCTTCGTTTCGTCATCCGGGGGAGGAAGCAACTGGTGCCCATGGTGCATGTGGTGACCAACGCCAACAAAATGTATCACGATATGCCGTTCCGATATGCCAACGACGATGTGGAGTTGGAAATTCCCGCCGGCGCGTTGTATGAGGACGCGTATTTCCATTACAATGTCAGGAGGGACAGTGCCGGTTATTCGGATATCCACCAGCTGCTGCAGGGAACGGTTCCGCTGCAGGTGGCGGCAACAGTCCGGCTGCGGCTGCAGAACGACACGCTCTCCGACAAGCGGAAATACTACATCGGAAGGGTCGGACGCAAAGGCGGTTACGATTTTGTCGGCAATACATACGAGGATGGTTTCTTGTCCGGATCCACGCGTAACCTGGGCTCTTTCCGGGTACTGTGCGACACGGTGCCGCCGGAGGTGCGGTTGGTGAGCAGGGGCGAATCGGTGCGTGTGCGCATTGCCGACAAGGAATCGGGCATCGCCTCCTACCGCGGTACGGTGGACGGCCGCTGGGCTTTGTTTGTATATGATGCCAAGAATGCGTCGCTCCAGTACAAATTCGACCCCCAACGGGTGCAGAAGGGGCGGGAGCACCCTGTTGAGATCACCGTCATGGATCAGTGCGGCAACGTCTCGACTTTGAGTGTGATGGCCTACTGGTAATCAGATCTCCACGCTGACCGATTCGATTTCCCCGCCGATGGGCGGACGGAGTTTGGATAACCGAATGCGGATGTCCGTTATTTGCGGGAACGCGGACGAGAGGCTGTCGCGGATCCGCACGGCCACCGTTTCGATCAGGTGGGAGGGGGTTTTCATTTCTTTGGCGATCAGCTGATAAACAGATGCATAATTGACGGCTTGCAGAACGTCGTCTGTGGCAACGGCCTGCGAAGCGTCGTATTCGAACGACGCATCAACCGTAAACCAGGTTCCGATTTTCCGCTCCTCTTCAAAACACCCGTGATGGGCGTAGAAGCGCATGTTGTTGATACTGATTCGTGCCATATCAAAGGCAAAGTTACATCAAATTGGTCAATTTTTGCTATCTTTGCGTTCGAATTTTTAAATACTCAAGTATGAAGTTGCTAGAAGGAAAGACGGCCCTGATTACCGGGGCTGCACGAGGTATTGGCAAGGCAATAGCTCTTAAATTCGCCCAGGAGGGCGCTCAGGTGGCATTTACCGATTTGGCTGTTGATGAAGTGGCGTCCGCTACGGAGTCGGAACTCCTGGCGCTGGGTGTGAAAGCCAAGGCGTACGCCTCCAACGCCGCTGTGTTTGACGATGCCCACCAGGTGGTGGACCGGATTGTAAAAGACTTCGGGCGCATTGACATTTTGGTCAACAACGCCGGTATCACCCGCGACGGTCTGATGCTCCGCATGACCGAACAGCAGTGGGATGCCGTGCTGACGGTCAATCTGAAGTCGGCGTTCAATTTCATTCACGCCGTTTCGCCGGTTATGATGCGCCAGAAGGGTGGTTCGATCATCAATATTTCGTCGGTGGTCGGTGTGAGCGGCAATGCCGGACAGTGCAACTATTCCGCCTCCAAGGCGGGCATGATCGGTCTGGCCAAATCCATTGCCAAGGAGTTGGGTTCGCGCGGTGTGCGGGCCAACTGCATCGCTCCGGGATTCATTATTACCGATATGACGAATGCGCTCAGCGAGGAGGTTCGCAAGGAGTGGGAAAAGCAGATTCCGCTGCGTCGCGGCGGTACGCCGGCCGATGTGGCCAACGTGGCCGCTTTCCTGGCCAGCGATCTGTCTTCCTATGTAAGCGGACAGGTGATCCATTGCTGCGGCGGTATGAATATGTAATCCTTTCGGGGAAAAAACGGTACAACGGGCGGGGCCTTCGGGTTCCGCCCGTTCGGCTTTACAGCAGTTGGAAGTCGTCGCCGTCCTGCCAGATCGGCGCTTTTTCGCGGTAGCTTTCCAACGGATAGTGCTCCAAGGTGACGATGCGGACCTCTTCCTGGTAGTCGGTGAGGCGTTCTATTACTTTGCCGTTGTACTTGACCATTTGCGAGCCGCCCTGGTAAACCAAGTCCATGCCGTCGGTGCCGACGCGGTTGACCAGACAGTAGTAGGCCTGGTTCTCAATGGCGCGGGCCCGCACCAGAATATCGAGCATTTCCTGCCGGCTCTTGGGCCATTCCACCGGCAGAATCATCAGGTCGTAGTCGCAGCGCCGGCCGCGCATGAAGACCGGAAAGCGGAGGTCGTAGCAGATGGCCAGGGAGATTCTCCAGCCGCGGAATTCGAACACGGGCCGGGTGCCGCCGGGAGTGAACATGGACTTCTCTCCGCCGAAGAAGAGGTGGTGCTTGTCGTAGAAATACGCGCGTCCGTCGGGCAGTATGGCAAATCCCCGGTTGTGATAGCGGTCGTTCTCCCGAACGATGAAGGAACCGGTTACGGCGGCCTGCCGGCTTTCCGCCCAATGACGGATCTGCCGCAGGGTTTCCCCGTCCATGGTGTCGGCCAACGCTTCGGCACGGGCACTGAACCCGGTTGAGAACATTTCCGGCAGCACGATGAGGTCTATGGTCTGCGGAAGTTCGGCAATGAGTCGGTCGGCATGGTGCAGGTTGGCCGGACGGTCTTCCCAAGCCAGGTCCATTTGTAACAGGGCGACACGGAGTTCTTCTTGTATTTCCATGGCGGTCAGTCGGTTTCCCCGAGGTCGAAAAGTTCGGGATATTTGGCATGGATGCCGATGTAGTGGCGTTTGATGGCTTTGATGTCGGCATCGGCATCGCCCGTCGGGGTGAACAGGCCCAAAACTTTGGCCGTTTTCTCCCGATAATCGAGCGCCAGCATGAGAATGGGCACTTTCGCACCCAGCGCGATGTAGTAGAATCCTTTTTTCCAGTCAGGATTGGCTTTCCTCGTTCCCTCCGGGGTGATGGTCAGGTGTATGTGATCGTGCTCCTGCAGAATGCGGATGCACTTGTCGGTCAAGGAGGTGCGACGGTCCCGGTCCACCCCGATGGCGCCGCGCCTCCGCATCCACCAACCTACCGGACCCCGCATCCATTCCTGTTTGATCAGGAAATTCACTTGGCGGCCCAATCCGCTGTAAATCAATTTTCCGATAATGAAATCCCAGTTGGAGGTGTGCGGAGCCAGACACAGCACCGCCTTGTCCACCTGCGGCAGATCATATTCGGTGCGCCAGCCCATCAGGCGGAGCAGGAATCGGCAGAAACGCGCTTTCACTGTTTGCGTACCTTTTGAAGGTCTTGCGTGATTTCCAAAACGTCCTGCATCAGTTCCTTGCCGAGCTGACGGTAGTAGGACTTCACATGGGCCGGATTCTCCTTGCCGTCGGTGTGGCCGGCGCGCGACAGAAAGTCGCAGCAGTGCGTGGTGATCTTCTGATAGGTCTGCTCCAGTGCGTCCCGGTCGGCATCCCGGTAGAGTACTGCGTCTGTCAGACATTCCTCCAGCAATCCGGCATACAGGGCGCGTATGTCTTTTTTGATGTCTCGTTTGCTTGCCATGCGGATAGAATTTTGAGTTTGTGACAAATTTAGTTTTTTTTATCGGACGGCAAGCGCTTTTTTTTGTATTTTTGTCCACAATCCGACGAAACCCTATGCAACGCCGCACGATTTTCCTGTTTCTGCTATTCCTGGCTGTTCTTTCCGGTTTGAGTTCCTGCCGGGAGGACCGTTTCTCCGACGACCCGTCCTGCCGGCTCCGCTTTTCAGCCGATACACTCCGTTTCGACACGCTGTTTGCCGAAAGGGGGTCGGCCACCAAGTTGCTGAAGGTTTATAATGACTATTCCAACCGGCTGAAAATCAATTCCATTACCCTTGACGGGAAAAGTTTCCGCGTGAATGTGGACGGGGTGGCCGCCGACAGCTGCGGGCCGTTGGTGCTCCATGCGCACGACAGTCTGCTGGTCTATGTGCAGTCGATGGTGGAGGATGCCGCTTCGGCCGCTCCCTACCGGGTGACGGGACAGTTGCGGTTCGAACTCAACGGACACCGCCAGGCGGTTGGCCTGGAGGCCTGGGGGCGTTCCGCGCACCGCGTCGGCGCGTCGGTGATAAGCCGCGACACCACTTGGACGGGTGAACTGCCTTTTCTCGTATTCGATACGGTGACGGTGGCCGAGGGGGCCACCCTGACCATCACCGAAGGTACTACGTTGTACTTTACCAATCGGGGCGGTCTGCAGGTGTATGGCGCTTTGCGTTGTGAGGGAACGGTTGAAAAGCCGGTGGTGATGCGCGGTGACCGCAGTGACTGCATGAACACGCTGCCTCCGCTGCCCTACGATCTTTCGCCCGGACAATGGCGCGGCATCCGTTTCCGTACTTCGTCCGACAACCGCATGGCCTGGACCGAGGTGCGCAATTCGTCCGACGGGGTGGTGCTCGATTCCACAGCCTTGCCGCAGTCGTTGGAACTGGACCACTGCCGGATGTCCAATGCGACCGGCTGCGTGCTGACCCAACGGGGCGGAACGCTCCGACTGTTGAGCTGTCTGCTCTACAATGCTGCGGAGAACGTGATCAATGTGCAGGCAGGCACCTGTGAGCTGGTTCATTGCACGGTGGCCAATTATTACGGTTTCTCATGGAGCTCCCGCACCGGTTCTTCGTTGCGGATTGCCAACTATATGCACACAGACCGGGGCGACCTCCTGCCGACCGATGTGACGTTCTCGGCAGTCAACTGCATGGTTACGGGGGCCTGGACCAACGAGTTTACCATCGATCAGGCGGATGCCGGCGGAACGCTCGACTATACGTTGCGGAAATGTATGCTCAACAAACGCCTCAGCGACATTTCCGCTCATTACGACAACTGCATATTCAACGGCAAGTCGGGTTTCGTGTTTGAAGATTGGGAGGAGGGAGAGCATCCTTTCCTATACGATTTCCATCTCACTTCAGCGTCGTCGGCGGTGGGGGGCGCGCTCAAGTCGGCGGCGGAATCCTGCCCCTTGGATCTGGACGGGAAGGACCGAACGGCCGACGGACAATACGATTTAGGTTGCTATGCGTACCGTTAGGCTGCTCTTTCCACTCTTTTTGCTCCTTCTGCCGTCAGCTGTTTTTCCCAAGAACGGTCTGCGCGTTGTGTGGTACAATGTGGAGAATTTGTTCGACACCCGGCACGATTCGCTTCACAACGACCTGGAATTCACGCCCGAAGGCAAACGCAGTTGGACCTCCGGACGATATTACAACAAGCTCAACCAGGTGGCTCGGGTGCTGATTGCCTCCGGCCGCGGCGAACTGCCGGCATTGGTAGGGATGGCCGAGGTGGAGAACGACGCGGTGCTGCGCGACCTGCTCCGCTCGTCACCTCTGAAGACCTCCGATTACCGGGTGCTCCATTTCGAATCGCCCGATGTACGCGGCATCGATGTGGCATTGTTGTATCGGCCCGCCGCCTTCCGTTTGTTGGAGGGACGGCGCGTGGGCATCCGTTATCCCGATTCCGTTTCCGCCGGCGGCAAAACGCGCGATTTGTTGGTTGCCACGGGGGTGGTGCCCAACGGCGACACCCTTTCCGTTCTGTTGTGTCATGCGCCTTCCAAACGCGGGGGCGCAGAGCAATCACTGCCCAAACGTATGTATGTCATGCAGCGTCTTCGTGCCGAGCTGGATGCGGTACAGGCTGCTTATCCGGGTGGTTATCTGCTTGTAATGGGTGATTTCAACGATACCCCCGAGTCGGAGTGCCTGCGGGACGGGTTGCGGGCGTCCTTGACGCCGGAAGCATTGCCGGAGCATGGATTGTACAACATGGCGGCCCGTTGGGCGGGCTGCACCAGCGAAGGAAGTTACAAATACAAGGCGGAGTGGAGTATGATTGACCAGATGATGGCAAGTGCCGGTTTGCTCCGTCCGACCGGCCTGTATGTCTTACCCGACGGCTTGCGGATTATGCACGACGATTTTCTGCTGATGCCGGACACACGCTATCTGGGCAGCAAGCCCCGACGGAGTTACTCCAACCAGTTCTACGATGCGGAAGGTTTTTCCGATCACTTGCCGATATACTTGGATATCCGCTGGCAATCAGCGGAATAACGAAAAGTGTACATTGCCCCAGTGACGTTCTGTCACAAAGCGTGGATGCGTTTCGAACCGGTGCGTCCGGCCGTGCTCCAGGATAAAGAGTCCTCCTTCGGCCAGGTAGCCGCCCTCCAACACCAAATCCGGCAGTTCCGCCAGGCGTTCGTTGGCGTAGGGCGGATCAGCGAACACGATGTCGTATGCCATGCCGCCCGAGGCCAGGAATTTGAACACATCGGCCTTGAGTACCTGATAATTGGTGATTCTCAACAATTGGAGCGTCTTGCGGATGAAGTTGGCATTGACGGTGTCCAACTCCAGGCCGGTAACCGATTCCACACCCCGCGACACGAATTCAAGTCCGATGCTTCCGCTCCCGCTGAACAGTTCCAATACGCGTTTCCCCTCCAAATCCAGGAGATTGTCCAATACATTGAAGAGCCCCTCTTTGGCGAAGTCGGTGGTGGGCCTTGCGTGCAGATTGGCCGGCGGATGGATCTGCCGCCCTTTGTAGGTGCCTCCTATAATGCGCATGGTGGTATGGGTTGGAATTGCAACCGGGGCAGCCGTTGTTGCAACGGTGACTGGTATTGGTCGTTTTCAAACAGGGTGGCACGGACTTCCGCCTGGGTGGCATTCAGCTGCTGCAAAACGGCGCCGGTGTAGTAGAGCAGGTCGTCTTCGGTCGGGGTTGGGAAACGGTTGTAGCCTTCCAGTCTGCCGCTGTAGGCCCAAGCCAGCGTGCAGGCATTCTGCTGCGGGTGGATATAGACGGCCCGGTATTGGCCGGCGGCGGTTTCCCGGATCAGGCGGTCAATGAGCGGTATGTCGGGATGGCGGACCTCGGCGGCGGGGAACTGCTCCTGCAGGAAGTCGGCCAATTGCGCCGGTATGGCGTAAGCCATCACGGCTCCTTCCGGAAGTGTTTCGGTCAGAATCCGGTCGGTCCGGGTCTCCGGGTGGTGCCAACGAAGCAGATGCTCCGTTTGCCGGTGGTCAAAAAGACCGTCGGGCAGCAGCAGGCTGGCCGGGCTGTGCACCCAGACCACTTCCGGTATGAATTCCTGCAGTCGTGCGTCGCACAAGCAATAGGACATGGCACGCAGATAGTGTGGATCCGGATGCGGGAAACGGATGGATCCTCCGGATGCGCCGGAAAAAGAAAGTCCATCCGTTGAGAAACGGATGGACTTGCATGCGGTATATGGTTTATTCCCAGTTGCCTGCATTGTTGTTGGCGGAGTTGATGTCGCCGAATTTGGTACCGGCGTAGTGGCCGAGTTTTTCTTCCAATTCCGTCAGGTTGATCAGTTCCTGCTTGTCCAAACCGGACAGGTAGCTGGCAAAGGGGGCTTTGGCTTCCATCACTTTGACGGGTACGTTGCCCGCCATGATTTCGGCTTTGGCCAGTTCGAATTCCTGACCGTCGCTGAACGGGATGTAGCGGATGGAGTCGATGGGGTAGCTTTCGCCGAAGAGCGATACGAGCACGCTCACATAGGTGGTGTCACGTTTGATGAGGCCCAGGGCTACCGCTTTCTTCTCCGTCATACCTTCGTTGAGCTGCTCGTCGGTCAGCTCGCCCTCTTTCAGGACGATCGCCTCCTTGGCGTTTTTGACGTAGTCGATCAGTGTGTCGAAGCTGGCGGTGTATTCGCCTTTTTCACTCTTGTAGGCGGCCTCGGCGCGGCGGATGTCTTTGAGTCGGTCAATCACCTTGCCTTCGCGGTATTCGCGGGATTCGTTGAATTTGATGGGGGTGGTGACGCTGTCGTAGCACATCCAAGCCAGGCAGCAGGCGGATGCGGCCAAAAGCGTGGTCAGGACAATTCGGATGGTTTTCTCCATGATTTTCGATGATTTTTAGGATTTACTTCGCAAATGTAGGCAAATTTATTCACATAGGGTTTTCATTTCCATAAATTTTTCACCGTCCGGTTGAAATATCCCCTAACTTTGGGGCATGATTGCCGATTGGTTCTCACAAAAAATACGGGCGGCCATGCCCTTTCCCGCATCCGGGCAGCAGTCGGCGCTGATTGATGCGTTGGCGGCGTTCGCCGTTTCAACCGATCCGCAGGGATTGTTTTTGCTGCAGGGGTATGCGGGTACCGGTAAGACATCGGTTCTGGCCGCTTTGGTACGTGCGCTGACCGAGGCGGGGACACCGCCGGTTCTGCTTGCCCCCACCGGGCGGGCGGCCAAAGTGCTGTCCGCTTATGCCGGAGCGCCCGCCTATACCATTCACCACACCATTTACCGACAGGTTAACGATACCCCCGGAGCGCGGTTTGAACTATCGTGGAACCGATACAAGCAGACCTTGTTTCTGGTGGATGAGGCTTCGATGATCGGAGAGGCCGGCGAGTCGAATTTCGGTTCGGGCCGCCTGCTGGACGATCTGCTGCAATTTGTGTACAACGGGTCCGGTTGCCGGTTGCTGCTTTCCGGCGACGAGGCCCAGCTGCCGCCGGTTTTCTGCCAGCGTAGTCCGGCGTTGCGGCCGCAGACCTTCCAAACAAACTGGCAGGTGCGGTCCTTCCAGATGACCGAGGTGCTCCGGCAGGCGGCCGAGAGCGGTATTCTGAGCAACGCGACCGCGGTACGGGCCGCTTTGGAGGGCGGGCCGGTCCGACTCGGCACCTATCCGGACGTGATCCGTGTGGACGGTGGCAACTTTATGGAATGCCTGGACCAATCGTACCGTGAGGTGGGAGAAACGGAGACTTTGGTGGTGACCCGCTCCAACAAGCGGGCGGACCTGTACGCCCAAGGAATCCGCGGCCGTGTTCTGTATCGGGAGTCGCTGCTTTCCGGCGGCGACCTGGTTATGGTGGTGCGCAACAATTATGCGGTGGGTAAGCCCTACGGTGTGGAGTTTGTCGCCAATGGTGACATTGCGGAGGTGGTGCGCGTGCGCGGAGGCTGTGAGATGTACGGACTGCAGTTTGCCGATGCGTTGTTGCGTTTTGACGATTATAACGTGGAGATGGATGTCAAAGTGCTGCTGTCCTCACTGACCGCCCCGTCGCCGGCCGATCTGCGCACTATGTCGGAACAGTTGTTCCATGCGGTTGAGGAGGACTATCTCGATATCCGCGACAAGCGGGCGCGTTACCGCAAAATGCGCACGGATCCGTACCTGACGGCGCTTCAGCTGAAACCGGCCTATGCGCTGACCTGCCACAAAGCCCAGGGCGGCCAGTGGAAGCATGTGTATGTCGATGCCGGCGCACTGACCCCCGACGACTTGGACGAGGGTGGCATCAAGTGGCTGTACACGGCCTTCACCCGGGCGACCGAGCGGTTGTATCTGATTCATTTTCCGGAAGGTTTTTTTACAAAAGAAACGTAAATCCCTGTTATTTCTATATAAAAGAGGAGGAAATGCGTGTCGGATGGGAAATTATTTGTACATTTGGCGCAAATTTGTGGCTGTATGACAAAATCAGTTTTATTCCGCCTCTCCGCCGCGGCGGTTTTGCTTCCGCTGCTCGGCTCGCTCGGTTCCTGTATCAACCGCGACTACGACATCAGTGATATTGACACCACCATAGGTCTCAATACGAAACTTATCGCACCTGTTGTGCATACGCATGTCACTCTGGGGGAGGCATTGCCCGAGACTTGGGGTAAGTTCACCTTTGAATTTGTCGGAAACGACGTGTACATGGTGCAGAACGATACGGTCAACATCGGTCAGGACCTCGTAGCGGACATGGATATGTTCCCGAGTTCGGATTATACCGAGGATCTGTCCATCATCATCCCCGCCCATGTCGGCAAGGAGGCGGATATCGACCAGGTCTCGGTCATTACCTTCGACGATGTCAATACCGCTTCAAACGAACGTCTGGACAGCATCTTGTGTAAAAGCGGCACCATGCGGGTCACCTTCTCCTCCACGCTGACCGATTTGATTGAACCCTCGCACGTATGGATCGAATTCCCCGACGGAGGCATCGAACTCAACCGCGAGCTTTATCCGGAGGGGAGAGCCTGGTTCTCCCTGGCCGGCCTGCAGGATGCGGTGCTCGACCTCAACGGAGCGGTGCTCCACCTCAACGGTACCAATACGGTCAACGTCCATTTCCAGGGCAAATGTTTCTCGAATACCGACATGACCGAAGGATCCATTATCAATATCAAGATCTACTTTGAGGATATTCCCGGCCGTGTTTATTACGGCAATGTGGGCACCGGCCGTGATTTGTACGGCGCCTCGCGTACGGTCAGCTTCTCCTATACCAACGACATGGAGGGAAAAACCTACTTCCTGCCGTTCTACAATCCGGAGATTACGGTTGAGGCGGTCAACAACATCGGCGTTCCTGTCAAGTACTATGTGGATGAGATGAAAGCTTACCGCAAAGGGCAGACCGATACCGTATGGGCACTGTTCAACGGTTCCAAGGCCACCGATTTTGTGCTGAACACGCCCGCTTACAGCGAAATCGCCGGAACGCCGCGCGCTTCGCTCATTTCCATGAATTCCGAAACACTGAACAAGGAAACCTCGCTGGCTTTCAACCGCGACAACGGCGGTACGCAGCAGTTGTTCATGATCAATCCGGACCGTTTGGAATACCATTACCGTGTCCGCTCCATTGACGACAATCCCGCCAACGTTCACTACTTCTTCAACGATGCCGATATTGAGTTGGGTGTACACATGCGTTTCGCCCTGGCGTTCGAAGGACATCCGGAAATGGGGAAGGAGAAGAACTTCTTCATCAGCCAGCGGGATACGACCGATTTCTCGGGCGACGCCATCGACTTGGGGGATATAACCGTTACGGATACCACGTATGCGATCCTCAAGATGGAGTACGTCAACTTCCTGCCCGTCACTGCAACGGCCCAGGCGGTGTTTACCGATGAACACTACCAACCGATTGTAACGGTGGCACCGTTTGAAATTCAGGGTGCTCCGTTGGGTGAAGACGGTTATGTGAAGGCCCCGACCGACACCACAACGATATGGCGGCGCTTGACCTACAAGGAATTGGACCGCTTGATGCGTGAGGGTGCTTATACCCTGTATGAATACAATATGGCCAACGAAGACAAGAAGACGTTCCGCTGCCACAAGCTGGATTGGCTGGAAGGGAAAATCTCCATTTACCTGGAGGGTGGCGTGGTAATTAATCAAAACAAAGAGGAGGAGTAAGCGATGAAGCAGATGAAACGGATTATGCGTCTGGTGTTGGCCGGTCTTCTGACGGCTGTGAGTGTTTCCGCCGCCGAGCCCAATACCCTGTACTTTATGAAATACCTACCGTACCGTATGCGGATGAATCCGGCCCTGCAGCCGGTGTGCGGCACTTTTGTGGAGCTGCCCGGAATTTCCACCATCCAGGTTTCGGCGGGCAACAATGCTTTGTCAATGAACGATGCCGTTTATCTGAATGACCAGAAGCAGATGGTGACGGCCTTGCACCCCGATTTCGGTAACCGCGAACTGCTTTACGCCAAACTCAAGCGCAATGAGCGCGTTTATGCCGAGGCATCGCTGACGGTATTGGGATTCGGTTCCCGCATCGCCGAACGCGGTTATTTCGATTTCAATGTGTCGGTGCGTGCCGATGCCAATGTGACGGTTCCGCGCGATCTGTTGAAATTCGCGCTTTATGGCACTCCCGACACGGTAGGGGTGAACCGCTACAAGCTGAAAAGCCTGGCGGTGGAGGCCAATGCCTACCTTGATCTGGGGGGTGGTTACTCACACCGGATCAACGAACACTGGTCGGTGGGCGGCCGGGCGCACTTGTTGCTGGGTGTCGCCAATGCGCGTGCCCGTTTCTCGGATTTGAACATCAACGCCACGTCCGATTACTGGCAGGTGGTCGGTGCCGGCAAGGCGACGGTGTCCATGCCGTCGTTCAAGGTGGATAGCGACGATGAGGGCCATATCACCAAGGGGGGCATGGAAACGACCGACGTTGACGACATTCTCCGCAATTACGAACCCAGCCTGGGCTTCGCTCTTGACCTGGGCTTTGAGTACAAGCCGGTTAAGAGTCTCTCGCTGTCCTTCTCGCTGAAGGATGTGGGCTTTATGAGCTGGCAGAACGCTACTGTGGCCGAAGGGGATATTGATTACACCTTCGACGGTATGGCGTACCGGTACAACCGGAACGATATGCAGCAGTACGGCGATTCGCTGGCCGAGGCTTTCCGCAAGTCGTATGTTTATTCGGCCGAGACGAAACGCTACTTTACCATGATGAACGCCAAGATGTATGCGGCCGTCGAATATTCCTTCCTCAAGGACAAAATGAGCCTGGGCCTGCTCTCCAAGACGGAGCTGGTCAGTGGCAAGCTTTACGAGGAGATTACGGCTGCTTACAACATCCGTCCCTGCCGTTGGTTCGGCATCAGTGCCAGCTACTCGTTCTTCTCGGGTGGTTTCAGCAGCATGGGTCTCGGTCTCAATGTGCGTCTCACTCCGTTCAGCTTTTACCTGGTGGGCGATTACATGCCGTTGCACTATACCGAGCAGGGTATTCCGTACCGTGCGCAGGCATTCAACCTGCAGACTGGTATTGTCCTGACCATCGGTTGCAAGAACAAGAAGTTCGTGCCCTATTTCGAGCAGACGGACTTTGCGGATTAAAGCACTCCGTTGAACATAAAAGGGCTGTAGGTGATTGCCTGCGGCCCTTTTTTTATTGCAGTCGTGGCATGCGATGAGCGCTTTGTGAGAGTACTTAGTATAGGACGGTGATTTTAAGCGATATGTATGCATACGTGTAAATTTTGTCATTTTATGATAATCATTTTATGATAAAATTTGTATCTTTGCTGTATAGATACTGAAATAAAAAATGACAAATCCCTTTGTTACAAATGGTTATGTTGGTCCGGAGTATTTCTGCGATCGTGAACAGGAAACCAAGGATATTGAAGCGTGGCTTAGAAATGGGAACAATATTGCCTTGATTTCGCCACGACGCTACGGAAAAACCGATTTAATTCGACATTGCTTTGCTCAAGAAGCCATAAAAAAAGAATACTATACTTTTATCATAGATATATATTCTACCAAATCGCTCTCCGAAATGGTGAACAAGATGGGGCGTAGTATACTTGAAGTGCTTAAACCGAAAGGAAAGCGGCACTGGGAACAATTTCTCAATATTGTCCACTCATTTAAAACCGGTATCACGTATGATGCGATGGGTCAACCTTCTTGGAATGTGTCCGTGGGTGACATTGTCAATCCCAACAACACTTTGGATGAAATTTTCCATTACTTACAAAATGCCGACAAGCCATGCTTGGTAGCCATTGATGAATTCCAGCAAATATTGAAGTATGACGATGTCGATGTGGAAGCTTCTCTCCGTACGTACGTGCAATATTGCAGTAATGCGAACTTTGTTTTTATGGGATCGCAGCGCCATCTTATGGGGGCTATGTTTGTTTCGCCGAATCGTCCGTTTTATCAAAGTGTAACGGTGATGAATTTACGGCAGATTACGGTGGAGAAATATTGGGATTTTTGTAAAAAGCATTTTGAAGATGCAGGAAAAACCATTGACAAGGCTTTGGTCGAACAGCTTTACGAACGCTTTGATGGCGTTACTTTTTATTTACAGAAAGTGATGAATGTCCTCTTTATGCGAACATTGTCTGGAGAGCGTTGTGGAGTAGACGAGTTGCAACCTGCTATTGATTATATCATTGATTTTACGAGCCCTACGTACGAGGACTTGATGTATCAATTGCCGGAAAAACAAAGTTTGGTCTTGATGGCGATGGCCCGAGAGGGAAAAACGAGACAGATTACCTCCGGAAGTTTTGCAAAACGCTATGGGTTGATCTCTCCGAGTGCTGTAAAATCGGCGGTCAAAGCGCTCCTGGATAAGGATTTGGTCACGCAAGAGAAAGACGTGTATCAGATCTATGACAAATTTTTTGAATTGTGGTTAAGACAAAGATGTTGATACCCATGCACAAAATCCTGTTTGTCTGCCACGGCAACATCTGTCGTAGCCCGATGGCCGAGTATGTGATGAAACGCCTGGTGGAAGAGGCCGGGCTGGCCGGCGAGTTCGAAATCGCCTCAGCGGCCACCAGCACCGAGGAGATCGGCAACGGGGTGTATCCGCCCGCCCGCCGCAAACTCGCCGAGCACGGCATTGCCTGCGAGGGTCACGCCGCCCGGCAGATTACCCGCAGCGATTACCGCCATTACGACCGGATTGTGGTGATGGATGCCGCCAACAAGCGCAATCTTGCCTATGTGGTGGGTCCTGACGAGGCGCACAAAGTTTCCATGTTGCTTGACTATGCCGGAAGGCCCGGACAAGAAGTGGCCGACCCTTGGTACACCGGCGACTTTGAAGCCACCTGGCGCGACGTGCTGGCCGGCTGCAAAGGGTTGTTGAAGGAGTTGACCGCTGGTTTATAACATTGCGCAATCTCCAATGTTTTTTTCTGACTGCTATGCTTTCTTTTTGTGTTTTGCCAAAAATAACGTACCTTTGGAAAACGATCTCAACCATTGCCCCCGCCCAACGGATGAAATAGGATGACAAACGAAATCAAGCAACATAACGACAACGGATCACTTGCAGTGCAAATTGCCCGAATCATTCGTGACGCTCGGCAAACGGCGTATCGTGCCGTGAATTTCACCATGGTGGCAGCATATTGGAATATCGGCAAGCTGATTGTGGAAGATGAACTGCATTGGGAGCGTGCCGACTACGGCAAGTCTGTCTTGAAAAACCTTTCGGAGCGGTTGACTGTTGAATTCGGCAAAGGATTTGACGAAAGCAATTTGCGATATATGCAGTTGTTTTACAAGGCTTTCCCAATTTGTGACACACTGCGTCACGAATTGAGTTGGTCGCATTACCGGCGTCTCTTGAGTGTTGAAAACGAGAAAGCCCGTTTGTGGTATATGAACGAAGCTGCCGATTCT
>JAGDAS010000037.1 GCA_017959385.1 Paludibacteraceae bacterium | reverse complement strand
GGGAACGCTTCGAATGTCAGATCGGCCAGGGTATTTATGTGGGCGATACGATTCGCTCCATTCTGATTGCCTACGATCATTCGGGTGATGGTGATTACGAAGCCTGGTTCGACGACATTCTGATAGAAGACGGCCAGCAGCCTCCTTCGCAGGTGGTTCCCGTGCCTGCAGTATGCGAGCGTAGTCTCCGTGTGGTGGACCACACCGCCTATCTTATGGGATACACGGATGCTGACTTGACCCTTTACACGTTGAGCGGCCGTTTGGTGCGGAATTGGACGAATGTGAACGGACCCGTGGTCCTGCCGCCGATGCAAGGTGTCTGTCTCATGATGGTGCGCGATGCAAAGGGGCAGGATTATTACAAAATCCTGGAGTAACCCACCGGAGTTGTCAAGAGGTCCGGTGGGGCTGGCCTTTCACGGAAGTGCCTCCTTGTGTGTGGAGGCTCACTCCATCAGAATGGATTTCTCCACCATTTTCTGGAAATTGTCGCGGATGTTGGCATCCTCCTGTCGGAGCAGGGTTCCGCCGCGGCCGATCTTGACGTTCGAATCCTTGAACTTGGGCGAGGAGAGCCGGAACTTGATGTGGTCGAAGTCGGTGCCGAATACATCAATGCCCAACCGGATGAGCAGCGGGGATTTGAGCACGGCGATGTGGTAGTTGAACGACATGTCCAGATTCTGCCGTCCGCCCACGCCCACCCGGTATTTGTCCATGGAGAGCATGAAGGGGAAGATCTGGATTTCATTGTTCTCCACCATCAGTTCCACCGATATGCTGTCAATCAGGTTCTCTGTCTTTTTGTTGAACATGAGCATTTTGGCAATCTCGGAGAAGGTCTCGCCGTCGAGCAGGACCAGGTTGCGTCCCTGCAGGTAGGCACCGGCGTTGACCGAAGGCAGCACGATGTTCATGGAGGAATCGATGTCGCAGGTGGCCGAGGCTTCGCAGAACACACTGCCCTTGAACGACCGGAGCATGGGCATGATGGTGTCCAATGCGGGCAGGGCGGTGACCAGTTTGCCGATTTGGATGCTGTCCATATCCAGTGTTACAGCAGCGTTGGCTTTCTCCGGCCCGGGGCAATGGTACATGACGTTGGCGGCGGCGTCGCCCAGGTCGGTACTGGTGGAGAGTTGTTTGATGCGGATCGTGTTGTCTTTGAGTGTAACCTCACCCTTAAAGTCCTCCAAGTCGAGTTTGGCTACCCGTATCTGCTTTACATTGGCATTGAATTTCAGGTCCAGCCGGTCGGGAATGACGATGAGCGAGGACTGGACCGTGCTGTCGAGTTCCTGGCTGATGTCGTCGGCCTCGTTCCATTCCACGGTTGCCTGGGCGGGGTGTTCCTTTTCGTTCTCGTTCATGGTGTAAAGCGCCCGCAGCAACTGGTTGGTGTCGATGTAGTTCGATGTCAGGTTGAGGGTGGCGTAGAGCGTGCGGTCGAGGTTGGCGTTCCGACGGCGTGCCGGCAGCATCCAGCGCCGCATATTGGCCACTTCTCCCTTCAGTACCACGGATGAATGACCGATGTTGAGCCGGAAGTTGTCCAGCCGCAGCGTGTCGTCGGTGAAGTTGATGTCCACATCCCGCGCCGATGCCCGTAAGGGGAATTCTCCGCTTCTGAGCGTCAGTTTGCGTGTATGGATTTTTCCCTCGCTTCGGAAACGCCGCATGAAGGTTTCGACCTTCTGTTCCGCTTGGCTTACGCGGATAAAAGTGTCCACCAAGGCCTTGAAGTCCACATTGGGCTGCAGGGAGTCGGGAATGACGACGCGTTTGCCTTCCGCATTCTTTGCCCGTTTGTGGTAGTTGGGTGTGGTAGCCAGTTGGATACGGGCGGAGTCGAGAAAGGTGGAGAGTACACCGGCCTTGGCCAAAACGGAGTCGGCGCTCAGACGTACACTCGTGCGTGGCAGGAAAGGACGGTCGGGATGGGGCATAACACTCAGCGAGGCGCGCAGCCGGCTGGCCCGCATAGTGGTGTCGCTGAGTTGGGCGCTCATGCCGCGGGCCGAGGTGCTGATGCGGAGTTTCGGCGTTTTTCCCGGCAGGATGTCGTCGGCCATGAATCCGATGGAGAAACGCTGCGTGCTCACATGTAGGTTTTCTTGGTACGCCAGGTCCATGGCATCGAAGCGTACGCGTACGTTGACCAGTGCCGTATCCGATTGGTTGCGCCGGCTTACGCTGGCGGTGTTCGTGTTGAGGCGTGCGGTCAGCGAATCCACCCACAGGTTGAGGCGTACGGCAGGCATCACCACCTTCATATCGTCGCCCTTGATGACACTTTGCGTGTAAATGCGGTCCAACCGGTGGTTTTTCCAATCGTCCCAGAACATCCACAGCCGGATATCCGGGTCCAGTATGCCGGCAATCACCGTGCTGTCGCCCATCGGATACAGATGGCTGAGCGCACCCACGTCCAGGTGGCCCAGCAGGCGGGTTTCCATATATTGCCTCTTGTTGCGGTATTCAACCAAGCCCGAACCTTGCAGGTGGGACGGGCCGCTCTTGAAGAAGAGGTGGTCGAGGTGTACGTGGCTGGAGTCAATCCGGCGTTGGTTGTAGCGGGCGTTTACATTGAGGTCGAGGCGGTCAATGGGTTGCGACTTTCTGTCGTAGCGGGCGCTCAAATTTTCCACGTTCAGACGGGCGTCCAGTACGGGGTAGCATTTGCCTTTGTAGCAGCCTTTGGCTTGGGCTTGCAGCCGGATCCGGCCGTCGCATTCAGCTTCCTTGAGGTAATGGGAGTAAGGTTTGGGTGTCAGTTTCAGCAATTCCCTCACACGGGGAATGTTGAGTTCGGCTTGGGCGTCGGTGTAGTAGGAGCTGTCCGGGCATACCTGCAGGAATCCGTTCAGATCGAGTGTGATATCGTCCAGGGCGGCGTGCAGCCGGCGGACGGTCAGTTGTTTGAAATCCGGGCGGGTGGCGGCTTCGGCCGACAGTTGCAGCGTGTGATGCTTCAGATCGAGCAGGCGGTCGTCCAATACGACATCCTCACTCAGCGCCTCGGCATGTGCGTCAATCAGCGAATCCGCCATCAATGCTTTGGCCTGCAGTCGGAATCCGTTGACGCGGTAGTCGCGCTCAATGGCCGGATCCCGGTAGCGTAAGGAGTCCATGTCCAACACGGCCGAGGCATAGATCGAATCGGGCAGCCAGGCACCGTCGGCGTTCAGCGTCAGGGACGGAATGCGTATGGTCTGTGTGGAGAGCGTGTCAGTGGCGGTATAGGCCAGCCGGGCCTTTCGAATACAGGCTTCACGGACGTAGATGGGTGGAATTTCGGTCGGTTCGTCGGTTGTGTCTGGTTCAGATGGGGGCAATACATCCCAGTTGGCAAGCGAGTCCACTACCACCCCGTTGACGTAGGGCGATTCCAACAGTGCCTCGTGCACACAAATCTGTCCGTCGTGAAGAAAGGTACCCGCGTCGGCAACCGCACGCAGGTGTGGCACAAAGAGCAGCGTGTCGGTCGGTTCCAGCACGGTCGAAAGGATGAGCAGGCTGTCCACGTCCAGCTCCACGACCGGCCAGGTGGCCAGCAGCCGGTAGTCAATCCTTCCTACCCGGGCCTCCGCCTGCAGGTATTCAGGCAGGTACTTGGCCAGCAGCCGGTTCGACACACCGGGCAGTGTGACCACGCGCAGTGTGGCAAAGGGCAGTACCAGCAGCACGCCCAGCGTCAGCGTTACACCCAAGAGGAGTTTGACAATTTTTTTCATACCTGGATGAGTTTAAAAACTTTGTCGCCGCGGTGCAATAGTCCGTCGGTATGCAGGGCGAAGGCAGTGCCTTTCTCCACATGGCTGACCGAATGGTCCTTGTCCAACTGCATACCGTGTGCGGTCAGTTCGAAAGCTCCGGTGCTGTTGCCGGTGACCAACAGCCGGTCTCCTTCATCCACTTGGCCCGACTGCAGTGTGATTTCGGCTACCGATATCTTCTTGAAAAAATTGCTTATGATACCGACATACTCCTTGCGAAGAGTTGCTTGCGACCCGTATTCGTGCGACCATTCTCCCAGGCGTTGCCCCAGGTAGTAACCGTCCCAGAACCCCCGGTTGAACACTGTGGCGAGACGCTCCTTCCATTCGGGGATACGGGCGGCGTCGAAATGACCGCTCAGGCAGCTGTCCAGCGCCTCCCGGTAGCAGCTCACCACCGTCTTGACGTATTCGGGGCCGCGGGCCCGTCCCTCTATCTTGAACACCCGTACACCCGCATCCACCAGTTTGTTCAGGAAGTGGATGGTGCAAAGATCTTTGGGTGACATGATATACCGGTTGTCCACCTTCAACTCCAAGTCACTGCTTTCGTCGCGGACCGTGTAGGCACGTCGGCATACCTGCATACAGCTCCCGCGGTTGGCGGAACGGTCGTGTTCGTGCAAACTGAGGTAGCATTTGCCGGAAATGGCCATACACAGTGCACCATGACAGAACATTTCAATGCGTACCGGCTCTCCTTTCCGGCCTACGATATGGTCTTTCTCAATGGATTCGTGTATGGATTTGACCTGGTCGAGATTCAACTCACGGGCCAGTACCACCACGTCGGCAAACTGGGCGTAGAAATGCAGCGCCTCCCGGTTGGCAATGTTGAGTTGGGTGGAAAGGTGTACCTCAACTCCTTGACTTACGGCATATTGCATCACGGATACGTCCGATGCGATGATGGCGCTTACCCCGGCTTCCCGGGCCATGTCCACGATGGTGCGCATTGCCTCCAGGTCTTCTTCGTACATAACGGTATTCACCGCCAGATAGGATTTGACCCCCGCCTTACGGCAAATGCGGACGATCTCCGGCAGGTCATCGGTTTGAAAATTGGCCGACGAGTGGGCGCGCATGTTGAGCTGTCCGATACCGAAATAGACGGCATCGGCTCCTGCCTGGATGGCGGCCGAGAGACAATCCCATGACCCGGCCGGAGCCATGATTTCAAAGTCGCTTCGTTGCATGCGTTGCGCACTGGTTATGCATTGCAAAGATAAGGTTTATTGCAATAGGCCGTATGCCGTTCAAATCGGTTTTTTTCTTACCTTTGCAGCCAAACGTCCGTTTGTATGCAGATCGCCCACCTGACATTTCCCGAAAAGCCCTTGTTCCTGGCTCCGATGGAGGATGTGACCAATCCGTCCTTCCGCCTGCTGTGCAAACAGTTCGGAGCGGATATGGTTTATACCGAGTTCGTATCGGCCGATGCGCTGATCCGCAACATTCCGCGTACGGAGCAGAAACTCCGGGTCAATGATGCCGAGCGGCCTGTGGCCATTCAAATTTACGGACGTGAGGTCGAACCCATGGTGCGTGCCGCCCGAATGGCGGAAGCGGCGCACCCCGACCTGTTGGACATCAACTTCGGCTGTCCGGTCAAAAAGGTGGCCGGCAAGGGGGCCGGGGCCGGTTTGTTGCGCAATGTACCGCTGATGCTCGAGATTACTCGTGAGGTGGTCAAAGCGGTCCGGATTCCTGTAACGGTCAAGACACGCTTGGGGTGGGATCACGACCATCGGATCATTGTTGATTTGGCCGAAGCCCTGCAGGACTGCGGTATTGCCGCGCTCAGCATCCACGGGCGCACGCGCGCCCAGATGTACACCGGCGAGGCCGATTGGACGCTCATTGGTGCTGTCAAAAACAATCCACGCATGCATATACCCATTATCGGAAACGGTGATGTGACCACTGGCCGGCGTGCCGCCGAATGTTTTGACCGCTACGGAGTGGATGCTGTCATGGTGGGGCGTGCCAGCATCGGGCATCCGTGGGTATTCAAGGAAATGAAATATTACCTGGAGCACGGGGAGGACTTTCCCGGGCTGACCTTCCGCCAACAGCTCGACATTGTCCGCTCGCAGGTGGACAGTACGATTGATTGGCTGGACGAACGCCGTGGCATTCTGCATGTCCGCCGGCATTTGGCCGCCACTCCGGTGTTCAAGGGAATCCCCAACTTCCGGGATATGCGCATCGCCCTGCTCCGCGCCTCCACACGCGCGGAATTATTCGCTCTTTTCGACGAGGTGGAGGAGCGTATGGCTGAAACCAGGGTATAAAAAAAGATCTGCCGGTCGGGCAGATCCTTTTTCGGGTGTATGCTGTTTTTAGAACTCCAACTCGTAGTCGGCGATGGCTTCGGGCGTTTCGAGGTAGAGGGCGGCTGTGGCCGTGACCTCGGTGGCGCTGATGGCGTATTGGACCTCGCCGGTCAAGCGGTAGAGCTCGTCAACAGTTTGCTGGTGGCCTTTGGCGGCGGGCAG
>JAGDAS010000036.1 GCA_017959385.1 Paludibacteraceae bacterium | reverse complement strand
GCCACGGGTGGCAACCTGCTGGGTACGGACGCGACCTATACCCCCGCCACAGCGGGCACCTATTACGCCCAAGTAACCAATACGGTTGACGGTTGCCACAGTGACCGCCACCCCTTCGTCCTGACGGAGAAGGCACTGCCGCTTATTACGGATGTGACAGCCAGTGCAGCTGTTTGCGCCGGTGGTGACATCACGTTCACAGCGACCGAAATCGAAGACGCCACCTATACATGGACCGGTGACGCGCATAGCTCCTCGCACATCGCCGTGGTGACCGGAGTGACAAGCGGAACCACCTATTCCGGTACGGTAACCGCATTCAAAAACGGGTGCGAAAGCCTGCCGGTTCCCTATACCCAGACCGCCAAGACAACCCCCGTCATTACGGAAGTGACCTCTGCCGGTGTGTGTGAAGGCGGAGACCTTACCTTTACCGCGACCGAATTTGCAGGAGGCACCTATACCTGGACCGGAGCCTTGACGGGATTGTCCACCACCCATGTCGCTGTTGTCTCAGGCGTGGAATCCGCCCATACCTACAGCGGTACCGTGGCCGTACAGGTGGAGGGGTGCGATTCGAAGCCGTTCGCCTTCTCGCAACGCACGTTCGTTACGCCGATGATTAACAAGGTAACCAGTACCCCTGTCTGCGAGGGAGGAACCATTACATTTACGGTAAGTGCCTCGGATGCAGACCATTACCAATGGACGGGCGATGTGGATGATCCTGCCGGCCAGACCACGCGCACGGCCTCCGTTTCCCAGGTCGGCAGTGGTACCACCTATTCCGGCCTGGTGACGGCCTATTCGGCCGAGGGCTGTCCCTCAGAGGAGTTCCCTTATAGCCAGACCTCCTTTGTGACTCCCGAGCAGCCGGATGTCCAACCCAACGACGGATGCGACAAACTGGTGCGTTTCGAAATAGCCAATTATGATCCGTCCTGCTCCTATACCTGGCAGTTGAACGGTGCTCCTCTGGCTGTGGCAGGAACCTATTACACGTTGCCGACACCCCAGGACGGTGCTACCTATGCTGTCCGTATCCAATCCAAACGAAGCGGTTGTGTGTCGAACGTGGGCGAAGCGTCGCAGACCTACAAACGCACGCCGCCCATGCCGGCCATACGCAACAATACCGGCTGTAACAATCCGGTTCGTTTCACCATTGACAACTATGCGGCCGATCTTGATTATGTCTGGCGGCTCAACGGCAATGATATTCAGGTGACCGGTGCGGAGTACGAACTGCCTTTGAATGAATCGGTGGACCGTACCATTTATACGATGGAGATTTCCTCCTCCCGCTACGGCGAATGTGTCTCCGCACCTTCGTCCAGCCAACAGCAGTACATGATCAACCCGAAGGTACGCCTCGAGTCGCCCGATCCGACCTGTTTCCCGACTCCGATCGACCTGCAGACCTCCGTGGTGGAATCAACGGCCGATGCCGTACAGTTCTTCCTGGATCCGAAATTGGAGCATTCGGTCGGCAACAACCTGGTACAGCAAATCGGTGACAACACCTTCTATGCCCTGGGTATCAACATGACCGGTTGTCATTCCGATACCGTTTCCGTTGTGTTGAGTATATTCGACCTGAATGTCGGTTACCAACGTCTCTTCGAAATTTGCAACGGCGAGGATTTGACGATGAGTTTCGTGGGTTTGGGCACCCAAGCCCGCTTGTACCGCTATACCGTTGACGATCCGGACGGCAAAGCGGTGGACGGCATCAATCACAATGGAACCTACAGCGTGCATCTTACCCCGGAAATGTCCGGTTCCTATCATCTGGAGGTTTCCAACGGGGCCTGCGAGCTTCGGGATGATGTGGCGATTGTCGTTTATGAGAAACCGGCCATCACCGCCTCCCAAATTGCTCCTGAAACCGGTTCGGTGGTACAGGTGACCATTGACAACGGTCCATTCAGCTATTACCTCGATGAAAGTGATATTCCCTTGCAGGATACCGTCTTTACGGCACATCCGGGTAAGCATCTGGTGACGGTTTACGATGCCAACAACTGTTACAACAGTGTTGAATTGGTCATTGACAATACGACGCTGCAATTGAAGATTCCCACCTTCTTCACTCCCAATGGGGATGATGAGAATGACACTTGGCTGCTGGAGAACCTGGATGTCTATCCCACGGCCAAGGTGGAAATCTACAACCGTTATCACAAGGTGGTGGCATCGTTCGGAGCGACCGACTATCCCAAAGGCTGGGATGGCTCGTACCACGGTCATCTGCTGCCGTCGGACGATTATTGGTATATGATCAAGTTGCCCGAAATCCGGCGGACCATTACCGGCCACGTAACCATTTACCGGGGGGAACGACGATAGCAAGCTACGCATCTGCAATAAAAGGTCCCGATCCGTATGGGTCGGGACCTTTTGTTATATGCCGTCGGGCGATAGGAGTGTATCAGGCTTCGGGTTCTTCTTCCTGAATGTTGTTGATGGTCGGTGCCACTGCGTTTTCCGGGCCGTCAACGGCAAAGGTTTGGAAGTAGCTTTCCAGATCCTCGGAGCGTCCCAGTTCCATGCGTTTGCGCATCCGGTAACGGAGCATTTCCACACCACGGGTGGACATGTTCATCAACGGGGCGATTTCCTTGGTCAGCAGTCCCATGCGGATGTAAACGCAGAGTTTGCGCTCTTTTTTGTTCAGCCACGGGTAGGTTTCCGTCAGCTTTTGCAGGAAATGGGCATGGACAATGTCGAAGTTCTCCTCAAACTGTTTCCAATCCACATCCTGCTCAATATTGCCCGTCAGTTTGTTCTGCAGCAGCATGGCTTTGCGCGTGGCTCCCTCCAAATTCTGCGCCTGCAGATCGGCCTGGATTTTTTTCAAGTCGTTCTTGATGTCGGCCAAAATCTCGTTTTTGTTCAAACGGTTGAGCGTGACATTGGCCAGCTCCTGACTCTTGTTCTTCAGTTCCAACTCAATGTGCTCGTTCTGCAGTTGGAGAATCTTCTTCTCGCGCTGGTGTGCCTCTTCGGCAAAGAGCAGCTCTTTGGCGCGCATTTCGGCGTCCTTTTCCATGGAGAGTTTTTGTTTACTACGTTCCACCCGTTGATGGAAGTAATAGTAGATGGCGTAGATGACGGCCAAGGCAAGCAGTATGCGGATTACATACGACCACCAGGAACGGTACCAGGGGGGCAGTACGCGGAAGGAAACGGTTGCTTCGCTGATGGTGCCGCCGCCACCTGCCCGTGAACGCACATGGAAGGTGTAACTGCCTTCGCGCAGGTGCGTGTAGTCTTTGCTGTTGTTTTCCGTCCATTCCGAGAAATTGTTGTCCAGCGGCTCCAATTGGTAGCTGAATTGCAGGGGTTCGCTTGAATCAAAGGAACCGGTCGATTCAAAACGCAGCGAATTCAGTGCGTAGGGGATGCGCAGATCGTCATTGACGCGACGGTAGGAATCTCCGAACAGGAGTGAGTCTTTCGAGTTGATGGAACGTATTTTGCGGATATGGGTCGATTTTTCAAAATGGGTCTTGCGGTTGATGGCGGCGTCCATGTCCGCCAGGGCGAAGCCGTAGATGTTGCTGACGATGGCCTGGTTGTTGCCTACCGGTAGCAGGAAAGCGAATCCGCCGATAAAGAAGCCGGAAATGTTGCATACCTCCATGCTTTTCTCGTAGTTGCTCGTCTTGTTGTTGTAGGGGCATACCCGGAGGGACTCGCCTGCGATGTACCAGATGTTGCCATGGTCGTCCGTGGCGATGCAGGAGTAGAGGATGTCGCCGTCCATCTTCTCGAAGAAGGCGTCGTTCCGAACCAGTTGATTGTCTGCGTTGACCGCCTGGCAATGCTTGTTTCCACTGATGATAATTTGATCATCAATACGGAAAATCGAGAAATAATCGTTGCCTCCGGGATTGGCGGGAACCGCCACACGGCAGGCTACGGAGTCCATCGCCTCGTTCAGCACCATATCCTCCACACCGTTGACTGTTATCATCCAGATGTGGTCGCGGTTGATTTGAAACAGTCGGGCAGTGGATGAGGTTCCTTTGATTTTGTGACGGATCTTCCATGTCCCGTTTTCTTTTTCCAACAGGTACATGCCGTTGTAGGTGCCGCCGATGGCTTTGTCTTTGGTGCCGGGCATGGCGCGTACGGTCCAGAATCCGTCCACATCGCTTACCGGAACCAATCGGTCGCCGCGTATGAGGAACAGACCGCGGTTGTGGCAGCAGAACAGGTCGTTGTCAATCCGTTGGATGTCCCATACCTGCCCGGAGCTTCCTTTAACCAGGGTCAGCTCCGTGAGCCGTTCGCTTTTATTGAACGGATAATCCTTCATGTACAAGCCCTGATTGGTGCCCATATAGATGGTGGAACCCTCCAGACAGCAGGTGTATCCCGCTCCCTTGGAATTGATGTTGCCGTAGAGATTTTCGATAGGCGAGTCCAGAAAAATACGGCTGACACCCTGGTCCAAGCCCAACCACAGGTTGCCATAGCGGTCGAATTCAAGACTCAGTACGGTGTTGTTCTGCAAACCGTTCAGATTGTTGATGTACCGGCAGTTTTTACCGTGTGCGTCCATGATGACCGTACCGTCCATAATGGTGCCAACGGCAATGTACTTGTCGTTGACGGCAATGGAGTACAATTCGTTCTGACGCATAAACGAATCGGCTTCGGTCGGGAACGGGACAATCTCTTCGCCGTTGAACAGGTATAACCCGTGAAAATCCGTTGCAATCAGCATACCGCTCGGTCCATAGGGTTGCATACTGCGGATTACTTTGTCTTTCAACAGGTCGGAACCCCGTAAGGCGTTGAGTTCCGTTCCGGTCATCAGGTAGATGCCGTCGGCGGTCGCCAGGTAAATCCCGTTGCGTATTTTGGCCGAACAGTAAATGTGGGATTTCGGTTCCACAACCGACACTTCCCCCTCGGGAGTCTGGATGAAAATGTAGTTGTGTGTCTGTACATACAGGTTTTTGTGCAGCAGCAGAATGTTCCATGCTTCTCCGAACATCTTGTATTGTTCAGGGATGCCGCCGGAAAGGGGAGCGTAGGTTAATCCGCCGCGTGGATTGGCAACAAACTTTCCGTATTCATTCGAACCGCCCACATAAATGTCCCCTTCCTCATCCACGGCAATGGATCGTACGACACTGGAGTTCCAAATACCGTAGATCTCCCAACTCATGCCGTCGAACTCCAGCAGACCGTAGTTGTTGCCGAAGTACATCCATCCGTTCGGGTGCTGAAAAATATACCAGTTCTGTGTGCCGGCATTGTATTCTTTGCTGGCGTAATTGACAATGGGCGCCTGCCAGGCGGCGAAAGCGGTTGCTGTGATGAGCCAGCACACAATTGTAGAAATGTGTTTCTTCATGGTCATTTGATTTTCGGCAGTATTCTTTGTGGGCAAATGTAGGCAAAATTTTCATAAGACATGCCTGCTTATGGGATAAAAACTTTGTTTTTCCGTTGTTTTTTGGTTATTTTTGTAAGGCGGGTTGTGAAATGTTGTCGTATAAGGGTTTTGGAATGTCGTAATCCTGTAGTGAGAAATTATTTTTTTTCATTGATGTAATCGGCAATTTTGCAACGTGGATGTTTGTTTCTACAAGACTACATCGCAAAACTTAAAATCAATACATATGAAGAAGCCTTTTCTGATGCTGGGCGTACTTGCCCTGTTTCTGCCCTTGGCCTGGGCACAGCAAGCCATCCAAGTAGGAAGCGGCAGTTATGCGGCCTATACTCCTTATTCGGAGTCAAAGTCCGATGAGCATAACGGATGCCAGGCTTACTACATGGAACACCGGCCGCTCTATCTGACGGACAATGTAGCCGGTCGTCCGATCCCCTCCAACGATTGGTGGACCGATCTGATCGTCAACCGTTATTCCGGTGACCTTTGGGCCTATCCGCAGAAGGTGAGCGCCATGTCCACCGGCATCCATCTGGAGTTCCCGACCTATTGGGGTAACACCGGCAACGAAGTGTATTCCCATTCCCATGTGAATGTGGGAGGTGTGGATTTCTACCCGGCATCGGCCGATGCCGACGACTGGCACGATTGGGGCTTCCGCTTCGCTATGACCGACGGTGACAAATCCATGAAGGTGACCCTGGCGCACGGTATTCCGTTCACCTGGGTGGAAACCCACAACCTGACTGCTTATCTGCAATACGACGCAGCCACCTTTCTGGTTGGCGGCAAGGCCACTCAGGCGCCTTTTGACGCCACGGCTTTTGTGTTGCAGTCTGCTGGTGACAATTACGGTGTGTTCGCTCCCGAAGGAACCCGTTTCGTGGTCAGCAACAACCGGTTGGAAGCACGGTTTGCCCATCCGGACGCCTATTTGGTCATCGCTGTGATGCCTTCGGCCGACGATCTCGCCTTTTATGGCCAATACGCCCGCAATGTGGTGCGTGGTACACAGGTGACATATCAGTATGCCGCCAATGAAGGCAAACTGAAAACCTTCTGGAATGTCACGACCGCCAATTTGGACGGTGGTGCGGCCGGCAACGTGCTGCAGGGTTTCATTCCCCATCACTACAAAAACACGGTTCGGAATTTTGATTTTCTGACACAGACCTATCTGACGCCCCGCGGTACCATGAAGATGGCTGCCGGCAAGTCGTTTGAGATTGACTATAAATACAACGGTGTGCTGCCGTTCTATCCCCAGCCGGTCCGCAACGGTGCGCTGGCCAATCCTTACGACCGCGACCGTATGGTGGCTCTGATTACCGATTACGCCAAGAAGGGTACTTTCGGCGCCGACACCTATTGGGGTGGCAAAGGCTTGACGCAGATGGCTCATTATATGTGTTTTGCTTATGAAATGGGCGAGACGGATCTCTTCGAACTGGCCAAGGGCCGTTTGAAATCGGCGTTGGTCAATTGGCTGACCTACACGCCGGGTGAAACGCAGTACTACTTCGCATACTATCCCAAGTGGGGTGCTATGGTGGGTTTTGACACCAGTTACGATTCCGACACTTTCAACGACCATCATTTCCATTACGGATATTATACCTATTCCGCAGCCTTGTTGGCCATGCTGGACGAGGATTTCCGCGACCGCTACGGTGACATGATCACGCTGGTGGCCCGCGATTACGCGAATTGGGACCGCAACAGCACGGATCTGCCGTTGTTCCGTACACTCGACCCCTGGTGCGGTCACTCGTTCGCCGGTGGTATGGGCGGCGGTCAGGGCAACGGACAGGAGTCTACTTCCGAAGCCATGCAGGGCTGGGGTGGTATGTTGTTACTGGGTGCCGCTTTGGGCAATGACGCCATGCGCGATGCCGGTATCTTCGGTTATGTCATGGAGGCGCGCGCTACGGCCGAATATTGGTTCGACCGCGACCGTGAGAACATTGACTATACCAAGTATCAGTCGCCTTGGAGTACCAACCTGACCACACAGGGTGTGGGATGGTGGACCTGGTTCTCCGGCGATCCGGTCTGGATGCACTCCATCCAATGGCTGCCCATTTCTCCGATTCTGAAGTATCTCTATGAGGATCTGGATTTCGCCCGCTGGGACTTCAACACCATGATGACCGGCAAGCAGATGGGCGATTGGGCGGAGCAAGGCGGTCTCGGTGGTGAGTCCGGCATCGGCAATGTCTGCCTGAGCTATATGCAGATCTTTGATCCGGACGGTGCTGCTGCCATTTTCGACCAGATGTGGGATGGCAATTTCCCGCTGGCCAAGAATCCCGATACGGGCGGTATCACCTATTACATTACGCACATGCACCGTACCTACGGCGAAATTCAATGGGATATTTATTCCGACCATCCGTTGAGCACCGCTTATTATCATGCCGCTTCCGGCAAATATTACTATGTGGTGTACAACCCGTCTGCGTCGGAAGAGACCGTCAAGTTCTTTGAAAACGGTGCGCAGAAGGTGCAGTTCAAGGCTCCGGCCAACAAGTTGACGGTATATTCGGATGCCCCGGTATTGACCCGCATCGAAGTCAAGTCGCCTGCCACTACGGTGGCCCGCGGATCGCAGACGCAGATGCAGGCAGTGGCTTACGACCAATACGGTGCGACCATGAACGCCAACTTTACCTGGACCGCCTCGGCCGGCAATATCTCGGGCACCGGTGTCTTCACCGCGCCCAATGCCAACAATGCCGGCGTGACGCTGACGGCCCGCTCCGGTGTTGTCAACGGAACCTTTACGGTACGCGTCAATGCCGTACCCGTGCTGACGCAGGCGGAGATCACGCCCGATGTAAGCTCGGTGCAACTGGGTAATTCGCTTACCTTCAGCGCACAACTGACCGATCAGTACGGAGACGCCTTCCCGGCTGCGCGTACATGGACCATCCTGCGCGGAGGTCAGGTGGTGGCGCATGATTCCGTCTTTGCGGCGGAAGAGGTCGGACAATACACCGTCCGGCTGCAGGCGGCGGGCAACCAATACGAGCAATCTGTGCTTGTGTTGCCGGCTTATCCCAACATCGCTTTGAACAAACCTTGTACGGCTTCCTCTTCCGAAAATGGAGGAACGGGCGCCGCCAATGCAACCGACGGCAGCAATACGACCCGCTGGGGCAGTACCCATCATGACGGCGAATGGATCTACGTCAACTTGGGTGAGGACTGTTTCATTGGCGCGGTCGGAGTCCGTTGGGAGGCGGCTTTTGCCTCCCTCTATCGGGTGGAAGTGTCAGACAACGGCAACAACTGGACGACCGTTGCCACGGTTACCGGCACCAATGGTTATGTGTTGACCGAAGCCGGCGTGAACGGCCGTTATGTCCGCATCTATGGTGTGGAGCGTGCAACGGGTTACGGTATTTCCATGTACGAATTGGAAGTGTTCGGCGTGCGCTCTTCGCTCGGGCCCAACGATGTGCTGGGCCTGGACATTACTCCCAAGGTGGCGCGGATGTCCGAATCGGAAAGCCTGCAGTTGACGGCAGCCGCCTACAACAAAAACGGCGGCGTGGTCAATACGCCGATTACCTGGTCGGTGGCTTCGGGTCCCGCGACTGTATCGGCCAACGGCCTGTTGACACCGAATGGTTATGGCACGGTGGTTGTGTCGGCCACGGCGGCGGGTACAACGGCATCGCAGACCATTTTGGTGGAAGAAGGGCTTAAAGTCAAACGGGTGGAGATCACTCCGGCTGCGGTATCGCTGGTGAGCGGCGGACAACAGGCGTTTACGGCGGTGGCCTATGACCAGTTCGGTGGTGCGGTGGAGAATGCCGTAATCAACTATCAATTGGTGGGTAACGGATCCTCGTTCGCCGGTGACACCTTCACGGCGGGCAATCAGGGTGATTACCAGCTGATTGCCAACTGCGGTGGCATCAAGGATACGGCCTATGTCAAGGTAACCACCCTGGGCAACATCAACCTGGCTCTGCATAAGCACACCAGTTGCAGTAGCTTTGAGGGAGGCGGCACATTGGCATCCAATGTCAACGACGGCGACTATATTACCCGTTGGGGTAGCACCTTCCGCGATGGTGAGTATGTGGAAATAGACCTGGAGGGGTATTACAACATCAACCAGATCAACATTTTCTGGCAGGAAGCCTATGCTACGGAATACCATGTGGAGGTTTCCATGGACGAGGAGCGCTGGACAACGGTTTATGCCACCAAACAAGGACATGGCGGAGACGAGAGTCTGGCCATCGATGAAACGGCTGCACGCTACGTCCGTCTGACCGCCGACAAACGTTACAATGCCGGCTGGGGTGTCAGCGTACGCGAGATTGAAGTCTATGGCACCTCTACCGCCGACGCTCCTTATCCGGTTGAGATCGAGCTGTTGCCGCCTTATGTGTTCTATCTGGGTACGCCGGTACGGCTTCAAGCACAGGTGATCAACCAGTACGGCGAGGAAATGAAGCAGGATCCGCTTCCCGTATTCTCCGTCAACGGCGGTGGTACGGTGGATGAATACGGTATGTTCACTCCCACGGCTGTGGGTGATTGGGTGGTTTCCTTCAATTTCAGGAATCAGATCTCCAATATTTGCGGCATCACGGTCAAGGCTCCCCAGCAGCTCAGTTCGATTATCGTAGTTCCGGGATCGTCTCTGACGACGGTCGGCGCCCAGGTACCGGTTACGGCTTATGGGTTTGATCAATATGGCAACAGCATGGAGATCGAGCCGGCTTGGACGACCACACTGGGCAATATTACCGCGGCCGGTGTCTTCTCGTCCAACGCGGTGGGCACGGCTACCGTTACGGCCCGTGTCGGCAATGTCCAGGCTACCGGCAGCATCCAGGTGGTGAATGCTTTGGTCAACAACCTGGCGCTGAACAAGCCGGCGGTGGCTTCGTCGGGTAATGCTGCCGCTGCGGTTGACGGCAATCCGGGATCGCGTTGGGAAAGCCAGTTCTCCGATCCGCAGTGGCTGTATGTCGATTTGCAGGATGTTTATCAGTTAACCTCGATGGAGATCCTTTGGGAAACCGCTTCGGCCAAGGATTATGACATTCAGGTATCCAATGACGCGCAGAACTGGGTGACCATTCTGGAAATGAACGATATGCCGGCGCAGGCCAATCGTGTGGACAATGCGGTGCTGGGCGGTGTCGGACGCTATGTCCGCGTTTACGGCAAGCACCGGACCACCAACTACGGCCATTCGATCTTCGAGTTCCGCCTGTACGGTGCCGCACTGCCGGCCGGCCAGCCCTATTCCATTGAGTTTGTGGCGCCGCAGACCGACATCAAGACACGTATCACTTACCAATACAATGTCGTGGTACGCGATAAGAACGGTACGGTCATCAACAACCCGGCTGTGGTTTGGTCGGCGACCGGTGGCTCCATCAACCAGGCGGGCGAGTACATGGCTTCCGAGCAGGGCACGCAGACGATTACCGCTACGGTGGGCAATGTCAAGGCTGCGCTTTCGCTGGATGTCCATTTGAACGTGGGGGTTGAAACGGCCAAAGAGGCTGTCGTCTGGTGGCGCGAAGGGGATTTGCTGATCGCCCAGGGTGCCTCGCTGCAGCGGATTTCGCTGTACGATGCGGTGGGCCGCCTGTTGGCACGCACGTCGGGCGCTTCGCGTCTGGTTTTGCCGGTCAACGGACGCTCCGGACTGGGCATTCTTCTGATAGAAGCGTCGGATGGTTCGCGCAAGCTGGTCAAGATCTGTCTATAATGTAGTATATTTTGAAGATGAAGCCCGTCCCCGGTTTGCCGGGGACGGGCTTTGTCGTATCCGTGTGCAAATGATTGTGAAAAATGGTGTGAAATCCGGTCTTTTGTCGTAACTCTGCGAAACGCGGAATGTACGATGTGAAAATCCGTTGGTTAACTTTGTAAACGGAATCATTTTAACCAATCACATACTATGAAAATGAATTTGAAAAAAGTGCTGGCGGTGCTCGCTCTCTGTATGGTTTCCGCCGGTTTGTCGGCCCAGTACGATGGTTACACACTGGTCTGGTCCGATGAGTTCAACGGTGGCTATGCCAATCCCGACGGAACGACGGGGCTGGACATGGATGCCTGGAGTTTTGAAACCGGTGGTGGCGGCTGGGGTACCGGCCAACGCGATTATGCCACCCGCGACCGTGAGAATGTGGAGGTGAGCAACGGTACGCTCAAAATCCGCACCCGGCGTGACAACACCAAAAATCCGGAGTACACTTCGGGACGTATCAATTCGCAGAACAAGAAGAGTTTCCTTTACGGAAAAATCGAAGCCCGCATCCGTACTGTAAACATGACGGAGTCGGGCCGTGGTTTCGCATTCTGGATGATGCCGAACGGACTTCCCGCCGGTCAGGCCAGCCTGGCATGGCCCCAGGGAGGTGAAATCGATATTTTCGAATACAACGGTTTGTATCCGCGTTACAACCTGGGTTCGGTGCATTACTGCTGGGGTTGGAACAACAACCAGTGGGCCGGCAACGGTCAGCATGCCCAGGCCAGCAATGTGTACGACTATGTGGACCGCAGTCTGGAATATAATTCGGCCGGTCGTGACGGTTGTAACGGACGCAATAATATGAGCACCAGTAAGGCCAACCTGTTGGGTGCCGATTGGCATGTGTACGGCATCAACTGGTACAACAACCGCATTGAGTTCTATGTGGACCAGGATGTGTATCATGTGTTCCGGATTGACATGGAAGAGTGGTGCGGAATTTTTGAAAAGGTCAACGACAAAGTCAAGGTGACCACAGGCTGGAACTATGAGACGCAGGCCTACAACAATTACTGGCGTACGTTTGAGAACCCCTTCTATATTATTCTGAGTGCGGGTGTCGGAGGCGGTGGAACCTATGGTGGCGACATTGTCAACGGCAACAACCCCAACCAATGGACGTGTACGACCGAAATCGACTGGGTGCGCTGCTACAAACGCAATGACGCCAATCCGCCCATGATTTCGCTCAAGCCCAAAACCAATGCGAACGGCACCGTGACCGTTACGCCGACCGTGACCAGCGGTAATGCCATTGCCAAAATCGAATATATCAAAGACGCTGTTCCGGAAGCTGCCACGCTTACCAATGCTCCCTTTACCTATACCTTTACCCCCAACAACAGTTTCCAT
>JAGDAS010000008.1 GCA_017959385.1 Paludibacteraceae bacterium | reverse complement strand
TGGACGCCACCTCCTGCAGCGGCTTTGTATTCTACAACCCCATCACCACCGATGTGTACACCTATCCTGTCTATATACAACGCGTCGATTACCAGCCGTTTACGGTAACCACACGCGATGCCGCCGTCTTCACGATGGACCCGGTGCTGGCCTATCAGCTTGACCGCTCGATGGCCATCGAGGTGTTTGCTAAGTACCGTGTGTCACTTGAGCAGATTGAAAGCGGTTACATGCGCACGGCCATCTATGATGCTTACCGTATCACAGCCAACCGCTACACAAGTGACGAACTGATGGCCAGCCGCGCCAAATTTGAAAGCGAAGTGCGTGCCATGCTCGACGAAGGACTGGGAAGCGAAGGCTTCATTGTCACGGAATTCACCTCCCAAATCAACCCGCCACAATCGCTGCAGGCCGCCATTGATGCCAAAAACCAGGCCATTCAGGAATCGTTGAAAGCCGAAAATGAAGTGAAAAAAGCGGACGCCAACGCCAAAATCGCCATCGCCAAAGCCAAGGGAGAGGCCGAAGCCATGAAAATCAAAGCCGATGCCGAAGCCTATTATAACCGTACCATTTCCGCCTCCCTGTCTGAAAAAATCATTCAGGAAGACTGGATTGAAAAGTGGGACGGCAAACTTCCGACCTATCAGGGCAGCGGCACGCCCCTGATTAACCTGCCCAAGTAACCCGCCGAACGGGCCTATGGCAGGTAACCCCATAAAAGAGATCCTGGTCACCAACCGGCTGTTTGCCGAATCGTTCGCCGACTACCCCGATTGTTCCAGCTACCTCCCGTTTGGTTCTATTCCGAAACCAATCGATTCCCAAACAGTCAAGGAAATACCCAATCGCCCAGTTCAAACACAAATTCAAATAAAGGAAAATACCCATGTGGAATACGTGGTTCCTTCTATGGTATTACTCCCCGGGTCTGTGATCGAATTAGGATCCAGTTTGGATATTCAAATCGCACCCACCTACCAATTTTGTAACACAAGAGGACCTGGAAATTCCACTACAAAATGAAAAAGATACTTTTACTGCTTGCCATCGCAATCGGACTGACATCGTGCCCCGCTAAACCTCATGATGGGAATTCCATTACTATTGTCAAATTCACACACGAAGACTATGCGGCTTACGTGATGGGAGTGAGATGTGCAGACTCTGTTGAAACCTATAAATCAAGTATCAACAACGACAACCAACCCATTAAGTTAATCAGCTTGTGCGACGGGTGGTGGTACATCAATGCAACAAATGTACAATTCGACAAGGATGTCGCGCTTGGAGAAATGACTTGGAATGAGTTCAACTCATTGCCCAAGGGAGGGAAGAACCCCGCTGTATCTGCATTAAAGGATCCTCACCCCTGTGCAGATATAACAGAAATACTATTAAATGCGGACATCGGCGTCACCCATGTGATTTCCGAAGCCTTTTACCAAACCGATTCCTCTTCAATCGTTGTTCGACTTCGTGAGATTATTGCGAATGGTCAGTTGGATGACTACCGATGCGATTGGAGATACAAATGATAATGATGGCAAGACCTATTCGAAACACGCCCTTCCTGTATGGCAAGGACGCCGCTGACTTCATTGAAGCAGCCAATCGTGAAATCAACCCCGAAGAACGCCGGCGCAACCGCCTCGAAGTCGAAAAAGCCTACAATCGTTTTTGGGAACTGAACGAGTATGTGAAATAAACCTATCGGAGCGATACCGTCAAAATCCGACAACCTTTCGGTCATTTGGAGCGGATTTGTTCGGTCGTCTTTGGAAACAATCAACTGCCCTTACTCCCCCGGCCAGCTTTCCTTGATTTCCATAAAAGCGGATTCCATGAGCAGCATATCGGCAGCCATGAAAGCATAGAATTGCGGCCAATGCTCCCGGCGGTGGATGTCGAGACCGGGACGGAAAGTGAAGATACGGGCCACCAGCTGGCCGCTTTCGCGCACAAAGTGCCGTTCCCAAAGCAACCGGCCGGCCATCTCTTCGGGAAACAGCGCCTTGCGTGCCGCAAAATGGTCAAACAGCCGTTCCTGCCTGGCACGGTCACGGTCATTGAACTCCAGAATCACATAGGCCCCCGCGCGGTTGGCGTCGAACTTCATCTCCGCCCCGTGCAGACGGGTGTTGTACAGCATAAAGTGCTTACGCCTTCCGGCAAATGCGGGAAGGGCGGCCGCATAAGCGTCAAAGCCGTTCCAAAAGTCGCGCTTGAGCGCTTTAAGTTCCTCACGCGTGTACATGGTTACCAGATACGGACACGGTCTGCCGGAGCGACATAAAGCGAATCCCCGGGCTGAACACCGAAAGCCTCATACCAGGCATCCGTCTGCGCCACACCACCGTTGACCCGGAGAAACATGGCGGAATGCACATCCATCAGTGTAAGACGGCGCAGAATCTCCTCCGTAGCGGTGCCGGCCCAAACATTGGCGTAGGACAGGAAAAAACGCTGCTCGGGCGTAAAACCGTGCTCCACCGGCAACGGATTGTCGGCTGTGGCATGCTGCAGCGCGTCAAAAGCCACCGAGAGGCCGCCATGGTCGGCCAGATTTTCACCCAGGCACTGGCGTCCGTTGGAACGCAGACTGCCCGGAATCACCCAAAGGCTGTCAAAATAGGCCGTCATGGCATCGGCCGGCACCTGGAAGGCTTCCACATCCTCATCACACCACCATTGGCGCAGATTCCCCTGCTTGTCGTACTGGCGTCCCTGGTCGTCAAAACCATGCGTCATCTCATGGCCGATCACCACACCTATGGCTCCGTAGTTGACCGCCAGATCGGCCTCGGGATTAAAGAAGGGCGGTTGCAGAATACCGGCCGGGAAACAGATTTCGTTGGTGCCGGGATTGTAGTAGGCGTTGACCGTCTGCGGAGTCATATGCCACTCCTCGGGGTTGACCGGTTTGTTGTACCGTTTCTGTTTCTCCAACTCCCAATGGAACTCGCTGACCCGGATGCAGTTGTCGAGCAAAGACAAAGCAGGGTCGATGTTGAGCCGCGTATAATCGTCCCATTCGTCGGGATAGCCGATTTTGACCCGGAACAGGTCCAGCTTCTCGTGCGCCAGGGCCTTGGTCGGACCACTCATCCAGGTTTGTGCGTCAATGCGGCGTCCCAAAGCACCGCGCAGCCCTTCGACCAGATCGAGCATCTGCCGCTTGCTGCTCTCCGGGAAATAGCGGGCCACATAAAGCTGCCCCACCGCATCGCCCATAGAGCTGTTGACATGCTGTACCGCGCGTTTTTCACGCGACTGCTGCTCCTTTTGTCCGGTGAGCACCTGGTTGAACGCGAACAATTCGTCGATAAAACGGTCGTCGAGCGCACCGGCGTCCGAACGCAGCTCAACAAAGCGGTACAGTGTCTTCAAATCGTCGAGCGGTGTCTCATTGAGCAACCGGCAGGCTTCCGTAAGGGTTTCCGGCTGTCCCACAATCACACTGTCGGTGGCATCATACCCATAGGCCTTGAGGTAAGCATCCCAATCAAAAGCGGTAAGCCGTGAAAGCGAATCGACCGACATTTTGTGGTAATTGCTTTCGGGATCGCGCAATTCGGCGCGGCTGCGGCTCTTGGCGGCCAGCGCAGTCTCTATGCGCATTACCGTCTGCATTTGCCGACAGGCGGAAACCGAATCGTCGCCCACCAGCATCAACAGCCGTACTCCATGTTCGAAAAAGGCGTCGCGCACACGCACCAGGTCCGAATCCTGCCGGGTGTAATAGTCCCGGTTGCCCAGACTCAGTCCACCCTGCCACAACCAAACGGCATTCTCGGTACTGGCCTTGTCGTCGGCCCCCACACCCAGCGACCAAAGCAGGTCATCGTGCCGCTCGCAGGTGTAAGCGAGCAGCGCCTCGCGGGAAGAAAGATCCGCAATGGCCTGCAGGTAAGGCATGACCGGTGCCGCACCTTCGGCATTGAGCCGGGTGGAGTCCATATACAGCCGGTACAGGTCGGCCACCTTCTGCGCCGTTGTGCCGGGTTGCTGTTCCCGGTCGGCCAGCTCGGTGACAAGCGTCCGGATGCGCTCCGTGTTCTCATCGTCAAGCAGGGTAAATGTAGTCCAGCGGGGATATTCCGGCTTTTGCGGATGAAAATCGAGCCAGTGACCGGTGGCATAACGGAAAAAATTGTCGCCCGGACGCGAAGTGGTATCCATATAGGCGTAGTTGAGACCGGAGGAGGTGGTGTGATGGCGGCAGGCCGTCAGCGACAGGCATACCGACAGGACAAGAAAGGCAGCTTTTTTCATATTTGCGTAAATTTCAGCCACAAATATACAACGAAAAACCTTATCTTTACAACTCCAAACAGAACAACTATGGCCGAACTGCTCACAGAAAAGAAAAACATCGGATCGCTCTTCAACCGCATCGCCGGACATTACGACACCCTCAACCACCTGCTCTCGGCCGGTATTGACCGACGCTGGCGCCGCAAGGCGGTGAAGGGCATGCCCGCCGGCGGCGAGTGGCTCGACGTGGCCGTGGGCACGGCCGACCTCACGCTCGAGATCCTGCGGCAGGACAAGGCCCGCCGCATCACGGCCGTCGACCTGAGCGAAGGCATGATGCAGATCGGGCGCGAAAAGGTGGCCAAGGCCGGCCTGGCCGACCGCGTGGACTTCCTCCCGGCCGACTGCCAGCACCTGCCATTTGCCGAAAGGCGGTTCCACAGCATTACCTGCGCCTTCGGGGTCCGCAACTTCCAGCATTTGGACGAGGGCCTGCGCGAAATGTATCGCGTCATGGAACCGGGCGGCGAATTGATGATTCTGGAACTCTCCTATCCGGGAAACCGGCTCGTGCGCACCGTGTACGATTTCTACTTTACCCGGATCCTTCCTTGGATCGGCGGATTGCTGAGTCATGACAAAAAAGCCTACCGCTACCTGAACAACAGCGTGAAGCACTTCCTGTGGGGCCGAGCCCTGTGCGACCGCATCGCCGCCGCCGGCTTCACCGGCGTCGCCTTCACGCCCCTCACCCTGGGCATCTGCACGGTGTACCGCGCCCGGAAGGAGGGGTAGGAAGGGGCTGCGACCTGGCACCCCATTCCATGTAAAATAGTGCAAACTTGTGGACGAAATTTTGTAAAATAGTGCAAGTTTGCGGGGGTATTTTGTGTAAAATAGTGCAATGAAATGAAAAAATCACTATCTTTATCCCCATGAAAACAAAAACAATAGACAAAAGGAATCTTGAGATTGCACTTCTTGATCAAAAGAAGGAATTTGACCATTGGACTGGGAAAAAATTGTGTGCACGTTACGAGGAAAGCCTGGTGGATCTTGACAGCCCACAAGCACAAGTCGTTATCGGAGTAAGAAGAAGCGGTAAATCTACGCTATGCCTGCAATCACTATCCCATGCAGGCGTAAACTTTGCCTATGTCGACTTTGACGACGAGCGTCTTGCCGGCCTCTCCGCCCAACAACTGAACGACGTACTGGAGGTTTTATACATGATTTACGGCGACTTCAACCATATTTTTCTCGATGAGATACAAAATATAGAAGGATGGCCTCTGTTTGTCAACCGCCTGCTCCGGACAAATATCCATGTAGTCCTCACGGGCAGCAACGCCAAATTGTTGAGCAGCGATTTGGCAACACACCTGACAGGCAGAAGCAACGAGATTCATCTATACCCTCTATCGTATACAGAATTCTGTGCGATAAAAGGAGTTGACTACAAAGACCGGACCACCGAAGGCATCGCCAAGCAACGGAATGCTTTTGACAGCTTCCTTGAAACAGGAGGATTCCCTGAACTAACCCTTATCCGCAATTCGAAAAATTATATCATCCACCTCGTCGACAACATCCTGAAACGTGACATCGAGCAGCGTTACCGCATTGCGTCCCCGGCTCAATTCGAGAACCTGGCGCACCACCTCCTCAACATGTCACCCTGCAGGGTATCGCCTTCGGATTTGGCCAACACTTTTCTTTTCAAGTCTCCCAATACCGTTCGCAATTACATCGCCTATCTCAAACAAGCCTATTTGCTGATTGGCGTCAACAAGTATTCAACCAAAAGCAAAGTACGTATCACACAGGAAAAACTATATGCCGTCGATGTTGCCCTTATGAATCAACGGGAAAATGTCATGGCAGGCGAGAATCTTGGTTGGCGCCTTGAGACAATGGTTTTAATTCATCTTATCCGCAAAAATCAGCGTGAAGGATGGGATGTTTACTATCTCCATGAGCGCAGTGGAGAATGTGATTTCATCGTTTGCAACGGAAACAAGATACTGCAATGCATCCAAGTCTCTTACGACATTTCCAATCCCAAGACGCTCAATCGCGAAATCAACGGCCTTCTTCTGGCCCACAAGCGGACAAACTGCAGCAATCTGCTTCTTTTGACAGACCATGATTGTCGCGACATTGAAAAGAACGGGGTACGCATTGCCGTCAGACCTGTTTACGAGTGGTGTACGGAATAACCGGATGAGACCGCGTCGCCTACACCTCCTCTCCCCCCTCACCCTGGGCATCTGCACAGTGTACCGCGCCCGGAAGTAACTTAAAGAATGTGAAACCAGTATCGGACAAAAGGATTTTCGCTATCTTTGCAAAGATACCTGTATGGGAATGAAAACCGTCAACATACTCTGGGCTGACGACGAGATCGACCTGCTCAAGCCGCACATCCTCTTCCTGGAGGAAAAAGGATGCCGGGTGCTGCCCGTCATCAGCGGGCAGGATGCCGTAGCCGCCTGCCGTGAGGAAGACTTTGATCTGATCTTCCTTGATGAGCACATGCCCGGACTGGGAGGGTTGGAAACCCTGCTGGAGATCAAAAAGATCCATCCGACCGTGCCTGTGGTGATGATTACCAAAAGCGAGGAGGAGGATCTGATGGAACAGGCCATCGGCAAACAGATTGCCGACTACCTTATCAAGCCCGTCCACCCGAAACAGATGTTGATGGCCGTCAAGAAACTCGTACACGCACAAGAGATCATCAGCGAGAAAACCACCCTCGACTACCAAAGCCAGTTTCTGGCCCTGAGCAACCAAACCGCCATGGCGCAAACCCCGTCCGACTGGCAGTCGCTCTACCGGAACCTGCTGTACTGGGAGCTGCAGTTGGATGAGGCCAACCCAGGCATGACCGATATGCTGCTTTCGCAGAAAAACGAGGCCAATGCCTGCTTTGCCAAGTTCATCAAAAAAGACTACAGCGGTTGGGTGTCCGGATCGGACAACCGCCCGTTGCTGAGTCCCGACATTTTCAAAACCAAAGTTTTCCCGTTGCTCGACCGGGGCGAAAAAGTGTTTTTCGTACTCATTGACAACCTGCGGTTGGACCAATGGGCCATGCTGCAGCGCGAGCTCTCCAAAACCTTCAGCTTTGTGGAGGACGAGACCTATTACAGCATCCTGCCCACCACCACGCAGTATTCGCGCAATGCCGTGTTCGCCGGACTGATGCCCGCCCAAATCCGGCAGATGTACCCGCAACTCTGGGTGGACGAGGAGCAGGACGAAGGCAAGAACCAGAACGAAGAAGCGCTGATCGCCACACAACTCAACCGCTTCCGCAAAAATTACAAGTTCTCCTACAACAAAATCGCCGACAACACAGCCGGTGAAAAATACAACGAGAAACTCAAATCGCTGGAGGCAAATTCGTTGAATATCGTCGTGTTCAACTTTGTCGATATGCTCTCGCACGCCCGTACCGAGGTCAAACTGTTCCGCGACCTGGCACCGGACGAAGCCGCCTACCGCTCGCTGGTGCTTTCCTGGTTCAAACACGGCTGTATCGCCGAATTCTTCCGGCAGTTGAGTGAAATGCATTTCACCGTGGTGCTTACCACCGACCATGGCTCGGTACGCGTCAAGAATCCGGTCAAGGTGTCCGGCGACAAGCACACCAACAGCAACCTACGCTACAAACTGGGCAAGAATCTGGGCTACGACAAAAAGGACTTCTTTGTAGTGGACCGCCCCGCGGACCATGGTCTGCCCTCACCGAACCTGAGTACCTGCTACCTTTTCGCCACCGGCGACGACTTCATCGCCTACCCCAACAATTACAACTATTACGTTTCCTACTACCGCGACACCTTCCAGCACGGCGGTGTCTCCATGGAGGAGATGATCATACCTGTAGCCACCTTCAAACCCAAACGCCCATGAATCCGCCTGCGCTGAAAACCGGTTCCCGTGTGGCCCTGGTCTCCCCGTCGGGAGCTGTGGAGCCCGCCTTGGTGGAGCAAGCCGCCGGCCTGCTCCGCACCTGGGGGTTGGAGCCCGTCACCGCCCCGCACGCACTGGGCCGGTACCACCGCTTCGCCGCCCCCGACGATGACCGCACCGCCGACCTGCAAGCCGCCCTCGACGACGACCGCATCGATGCCGTATGGTGTACCCGCGGCGGCTACGGCCTGTGCCGCATCATCGACCGGCTGCGGTTCGACAGATTTGCCCGTCATCCCAAATGGGTGATCGGATTCAGTGACATTACCTGTCTGCACGGAGCACTGACCGCACAGGGCTTCGGTTCGGTGCACGGTGTCATGTGCAAACAACTCGCCCAACTGCCGGACAGCCGGGCGGTGGAGGCCGTCCGCGACATTCTGTTCGGTGGAAACATCTCCTATCGGGTGGATCCGCATCCCGGCAACCGTCCCGGCCGGGTGACCGGACTGCTCACCGGCGGCAATTTGTCGGTACTCAACGGCTTGGCCGGCACCCCTTTCGGCAAAATCCCCGACGGCGCCATCCTCCTTCTGGAAGACCTTTGCGAAGCCCCCTACCATATTGACCGCATGATCCGCCGGATGCGACTCTCCGGCCAACTCGCCCGGCTCGGCGGCGTCGTGGCCGGTCAGTTCACCGAGCTGGACGCGGACGATTCCTTCCCCGACGCCTACGGCATCCTGCTGGAGGCCCTCGGCGATATTTCTATTCCCGTAGCCTGCAACTTCCCTGTCGGCCATGTGGACAACAACCTGCCGCTCGTGCTCGGAGCTCCGGCCACCCTGTCAGTGACCGACAAAGGCGCATCCTTGAATCAAACCATCTATCTATGAATACCTGGAACATACATCCGCTGCTGAAGGTTTTCCTCTCCCTGTTGCTGATCACCCTCATTTCCGTTCTGGTCAGCGTTCCGCTGGGTCTGCTGGCGGTTCAATTCCCCGATTTACTCAATGCCCGTGCAGGCATGCTGACCGTACAGGGCGTGAGCTCGGCGCTGATATTCATCGGAGGTGCCCTGTGGTGCGCTTGGTTGTTTGCCGAAAGGCCACAGATCGTACTCCCCACGAAACGGGTCAAAAAACGCGTGCTGGGAATCGCTCTGGCCGGTTTTGTATGCGCCATGCCCTTGGTAGGACTTGTGAATATCTGGAACCAGAGCCTCCAACTACCCGAAGCCTATGCCCAGCTGTAGGCACTGATTGAGGAAATGGAGGAAGCCGCACGTCAGGCAACCGAAATAATGATCGGCGGCACCTCCGTAGGCGACCTGCTGGTGAACCTGCTGGTAATCGCCCTGATACCCGCTGTCGGAGAGGAACTGCTCTTCCGCGGGGTCATCCAACGCACCCTGCAGCAACGCTATAACCTGCACGCCGCCGTATGGATCACCGCCGCGTTGTTCAGTTTCGCCCATTTCCAGTTTCTGGGATTCTATCCGCGCCTGCTGCTCGGCGTACTGCTCGGCTATGCCGCCGCCTGGAGCGGAAGCCTGCGCACTTCCATGCTCCTGCACTTTTTCAACAACGGCAGCGCCGTAGTGGCCTACTGGCTGTGCAACCGGCACGGTGTGGACATGACTACGGCCGATGAAGCCTCGGATGCCCTGCTGCTGCAGGGAATCTATCCGGCACTCGCACTCTTCTGCGGAACACTGATGGCGGCCCGTTACCTCAGGATACGCCACCAAACGGAGAACGCTCAGACGGCGTACAAATCCGACTCGGACGCCACCAACGCCTGACGCTCCTTGCGGCGGAGGTAATAGACAATACCATACTTTTTGGCCTCTTCCTGCATGGCCTCCACGCCCAAATCGGCAAACGAGGCCTCAATCTGATTCCACAAATCCAGGATGATGGCATCGGCCCGGTCGCGGAGTGACTGGATGTTGGCCAAAAAGCGGTCGGTGTTTTTTTGGGAAACCTTTTTGTTCTGATAGGCCTCCTTGAACAAATCGTAGTAAACCTTTACTTTACCCACGGCGGGATTGTAGATCGGGGCACCGCCCGAACGCGTACGTTCCGCCTCACCGTCAATGACATTCTTGCCCCATTCCAAGAGCAGCATCTCGGTACTCAGATCGGGCACCGAATAGTTGTCGGGCAGGAGTTTGTACATCAGTTTCTTCTCTGGAGCGATCTCACCCCGCTGACAGGCCAGGTTGAGCACCTGGATGAAATGCGAAACATACATACGCGCCTGATGCAAGGTGTTCTGGTATTTCTGATTCTTCGCCACCTGACCGTCGAACGCCGACTTGTATTCGGCCATGGCACGCTCGAACATCGGAATAAACACATTGATCTCATTGATTACATGCGTGTTGAAGGGGAGTCCGTAGCCTTCCGCCTCTTCGTAGCGCTGTTTGGCGACCGCCATAGCACGGAGTCGTGCGGCATCGGTGTTGGGTAAGCGTCTGTATGGCATATACTCTTGATTTTGAAGGTTCAAAACCAAAATTAACATTCTTTTTTCAATTTCACAAATTTTCAACAAACTATTTTACTTGCATCGAGGCGCAAAACCCCGTCAATTCCTTTGTACGGAATTGATTATTAACAATTTGTGAAAATTGAAAAATTTGCGTATAAGCGGTCGGAGCAATAAATGTCCGTCCATTCGCACGAACGTTGTCAATGCTCACGCCCGGCCAGGTCGGAGGCAATGCGTCCCAACAGTTCCTTGGCGTCATCCTCCAAGTCGAGCGAATAGACGCAGGCCATCGCCAGGTCATCGTATTTGCGGATAGCCTCCAACGTGGCTTCCTGCACCCCCACCTTCCGGTAAACGGCCAATACGCGGCGGATCTTCTCCTCCCGCTGTTCGGGAGAGGAAAGGGCGAGCGCATCGAGCAGTTCGGTACGGTCCTCTCCCTGCGCCCGCTGAAGCGCGGTAATGAGCAGATAGGTCTTCTTGTTGCAGGCAATGTCGCCGCCAGTCTTCTTCCCAAAGAGCTTGGGGTCGCCGAAAGCATCCAGGTAGTCGTCGCGCAGCTGGAAGGCCAACCCCAACTGCAAACCGAATTCATAGAGCTTATCCTGGTTGAAAGTGTCGGCACCACCCAGCAGCGCGCCTATTTTCAGGCTGGCAGCCAGCAGAACAGCGGTTTTAAGACGGATCATACGCAGATAGTCGGAGATGGTCACATCCGAACGCTGTTCGTAATCCATATCCAGCTGCTGCCCTTCACACACCTCCATGGCCGTTTGGGAGAACAACCGGCTCACCGCCGGCGCCACCGACTGAGGCACCTCGCCGACCAACTGATACGCCTTGATGAGCATGGCATCGCCGGAAAGAATGGCGGCGCTGTCGTTCCAACGTTTGTGTACAGTCATCTGACCGCGGCGGGTGTCCGCCCGGTCCATAATGTCGTCGTGAAGCAGTGTGAAGTTGTGGAACACCTCCAAGCCCATGGCCGCCTTCAAGGCAATGGACGCATCGTCGCTGTAAAGTTTGCAGGCCAGCAGACAGAGCACAGGGCGCAATCGTTTGCCGCCGAGCGAAATTACATATTCAACCGGATCGGAAAGGGTAGTGGGATCCATTCCCCAGTCGTAGGATGTCAGCGCATGCTGCACCCGCTGCTGGAGTTGGAATATTTCATTCTCACTGATCATGGCTCAGGCTTCGCTTAGTTCGTTTTCAATAATGTCGGTCATGACGTCACGGATGTCAATCCCGGCGGCGCGTACCTGCTGGGGAATGAAGCTGGTGGCCGTCATACCGGGTGTCGTGTTAACCTCCAATACATGGGGAACACCGTCGCGGGTGACGATGAAATCGATACGGACAATGCCTTTGCATCCGAGTACATCGTAGTAAAGCGCCGTTTGACGTTGGATCTCGCGTGTCAGCTCCGGCGAAAGGCGCGCGGGCGTAATTTCCTGCACCTGTCCGTTGTATTTAGCGTCGTAGTCGAAAAATTCATTGGAAGTCACCACCTCGGTCAACGGGAAATTGACCGTTTTGGTTCGTGTTTTGTACATGCCGGAGGTGAGCTCCGTGCCCTCGAGGAACGATTCAATGATCACCTCGGGACCTTCCTGGAACGCGCGTTCGACCGCCGCCGCCATCTGGCTCTCCTGCTTGACTTTGGTCACGCCGAAACTGCTCCCGCCCACATTCGACTTGACAAAACAGGGCAATCCCAGTTCGCTTGCAATGGAATGCGCGTCATAGTCCTGTCCTTTTCGCAGCAGCACGGATTTGGCGATTTTGGCACCGAAGGCCTGCAGATAGCGGTTGCAGGTAAACTTGTTGAAGGTGACCGCGGCCGCCAGCACGCCGCAGCAGGAGTATTTCAGACCGATCAGATCGAAGTAGCCTTGCAGAATACCGTTTTCGCCCGGCGTACCATGAATGGTGATGTAGGCCATGTCGAACGTGTGCCTGCCCGATGCGTCGGTATAGGAGAAATCATTCTTGTCAATGGCATACACGCCGTCGGCGGTTTCGGCCTGCCACCGCTTTCCGCGGATGGTGACCAGCGTCGTACGGTACTTGGCGGGGTCGATAAAACCGGCAATCCCCTGCGCACTGCGGAGGGAAACCTCATATTCGGAGGAATCTCCTCCGGCAACAATGGCGATATGTTTCATAGCTGCTTTGTTTTTACGGGGCAAAGGTACGCATTTTTGACGATAACTTTTTTTCCCATATTGGAATTTATTTTGTAAATTTGTGCAGTTAAAAAAAACGCTGTCAAGCGTAATAAAAACACCATCATTTATGGCAGAAGAGAAAATCGAACAGGAAGCCTACAGCGCCAGCAACATTACCGTATTGGAAGGCTTGGAGGCTGTCCGCGTACGCCCCGCCATGTACATCGGCGACATCAGTGAGAAAGGCTTGCACCACCTGGTCAACGAGGTGGTTGACAACTCCATCGACGAAGCCATGGCCGGCTATTGCAAAAACATTTCCATCAGCATCAACGAAGACGGGTCCATCACCGTTGCCGACGACGGCCGCGGCATCCCCGTGGATATGCATAAGAAGGAGGGACGCTCCGCTTTGGAAGTCGTTATGACCGTGCTGCATGCCGGCGGCAAATTCAACAAAAACAGCTATAAGGTATCCGGCGGTCTGCACGGCGTGGGTGTGAGCTGTGTAAACGCCCTTTCCACCTATCTGCGTGCCGAAGTGCGCCGCGACGGCAAACTCTACATGCAGGAATATTCCAAAGGCAAACCGCTGGCACCGGTAGCCTGCATCGGCGAAGCCGAAGGCACCGGCACCACCGTCACCTTCAAACCGGACGGCTCCATCTTCACCACCACACTCTACAAATACGAGCTGCTGGAGAAGCGCATCCGCGACCTGGCCTACCTGAACGCCGGCATCCGCCTGACACTCACCGACAAACGCAAAACGGAGGAGTTTCCCGAAGGCCGCAGTCAGGAGTTCTATTCCAAGGAAGGTCTGAAGGAATTCATCGAATACATCGACGCTTCCCGCGAACGCCTCATCAACGACGTCATCCACATACAGACCGACAAGTATGAGACGCCTATTGAAATCGCCATGATGTACAATACGGGCTACACCGAAAACCTGTATTCGTTCGTCAACAACATCCATACCATTGAAGGCGGTACGCACGTGGTCGGCTTCCGCGCCGGACTGACCCGTACGCTCAAAAAATACGCATCCGACAACAAACTTCTCGACAAACTTGAGAAGGCCGGCATCGAACTCAACGGCGACGACTTCCGCGAAGGTCTGACCGCCGTTATTTCGGTCAAGGTGGCCGAACCACAGTTCGAAGGACAGACCAAGACCAAACTCGGCAACTCCGAAGTGATGGGCTCTGTCAGCATGGCGGTCAGCGAGGCGCTCACCAATTATCTGGAGGAGCACCCGAAGGAGGCCCGCACCATTGTGGACAAAGTGGTGCTGGCCGCACAGGCCCGTCATGCCGCCCGCAAGGCACGCGAACTGGTACAACGCAAATCGCCGCTTTCCGGCGGCGGCCTCCCCGGCAAACTGGCCGACTGCTCCAGCAAAGACCCCGCTGAATGCGAGTTGTTCCTCGTCGAGGGTGACTCCGCCGGCGGTACAGCCAAAACCGGCCGCGACCGTACTACGCAGGCCATCCTGCCGCTGCGCGGTAAAATTCTGAATGTGGAAAAAGCTATGCAACACCGCGCGTTCGAAAGTGAGGAAATCCGCAACATCTACACCGCACTCGGCGTAACCATCGGCACCGAAGAGGACAGCAAAGCGCTCAACCTTTCCAAGCTGCGTTACCACAAGGTGATCATCATGACCGATGCCGATGTGGACGGTGCGCACATCGCCACCCTCATCCTGACTTTCTTCTTCCGCTATATGCGCGAACTCGTTGAAGGCGGACACGTATATATCGCCACGCCGCCCTTGTACCTTTGCAAGAAGGGCGACAAGGAGGAATACTGCTGGAATGAACAGCAGCGCATCGCCTTTATTGAAAAATACGGCGGCGGCAATGAAGGCGCCGTACGCGTACAGCGCTACAAAGGTTTGGGCGAAATGAACGCCGAACAGCTCAACCACACCACCATGGACCGCAACTTCCGTACGCTGCGGCTCGTTACGGTTGACGATGCCGCCTCGGCCGACAAGGTGTTCTCCATGCTTATGGGCGACGATGTGGAACCACGCCGCCAGTTCATTGAAGAGAACGCAACCTACGCACGCATCGACGCATAAAAACCAAGCCGATGCACGTAGCCGTCTATTGTTCATCCAGCAATCAGATAGCCGAAGTCTACCGCCAGGCGGCGAAAGACCTCGGCCGTCTTTTAGGCCGGCGCGGACACACACTGATCTACGGCGGCAACGGATGCGGTTTGATGGGCGATGTGTCGTCGGCCTGCGCGCAAGCGGGCGGACAGGTCGTCGGAGTCAACCTCCAAAAATGGAAGGACAGCGGCCTGCCCAATGCCGACAACCATCAGACACTTTATCTGGAGAACCTTTCCGAACGCAAAAACTACATGGCCCGTCAGGCGGAACTGTTCATCGCCCTGCCCGGCGGTATCGGTACGCTCGACGAAGCCGCCGACATTATGGCACGCCATCAGATCGGCGAACTGAAGGGCTATGTCGTGTTTTTTAATCTTAATGGCTATTACGACGGTCTAAAGATGCAGATGGAGCGTTTCCTTTCGGAGAATTGTATGACCGAACAGAGTACAGACGCCTATCGTTTTGTGGAAAACTTAAACGAACTGTCCAAGCTGCTATAGCCTATGCCCAATCTACCGCATGCCATTTCGCTGGCCGTCTTCAGCCTTATCCCCCTGCTCTTCCTCTGCCGGGACAAAGCCTGGAAAGACCTGCCCTGGACCGACCGCTGCGTAGCCGCCACACTGGCCTGCTGGTCCATTGCCGTGTGTTTCTCCAAACACATCGGCATTCAGTTCTTCACCGCCTTCGCTCTGACTGCCGTTGCCTATGCCTGGCATTACAAATATTTCAGGGTACCCGCCCGGTATTTTTACTTCTTCCTCCTCTACTTTCTATGGCATGTCGTCAGCCTGCTGTGGGCTCCCGACACGGCTGCAGGCCTCCGGGTGCTTCCCTGCTACCTGCTATTGGTTCTCATCCCGCTCAGTTTTTGCTGCATCCGTCTGGAAAGAAACACACTGCATGCCATTCTGAAGGCTTTTTTCTACACCATGTGCCTCTATGTGACCTGTTGCCTGTGCTGCTGGGTATACCAAAGCCTGTTGCACCAAATCCCGTTTGTCGACTGGTTCCATATTTCCAAGCAAACCTTTGACGACATCGCCTCGTTCGACCTGCTTTACGCATGGAGCAACTACCACCACCCCACCTACAACGGCATATCGCTGCTGCTGGGCTTTGCCATCGGCTTGCGGGGGCCCTTCCGCCACAGTCTGAAGTTCGCCTACGGCTTGGGCTCACTGCTGGTCATCCTGATTTCGCAAAGCCGCATCAGCTTCATCCTGTGGACGGTCATGCTCTTCTTCTATTGGTTTTGGAAACTGCGCCACATCACCCCTTGGAATTACATCTACAGTTCGGTGCTGACCGTACTGGCCGGTGTCTTCCTGCTGTTCGGGCATAGTATCGTACAGGACTTCCTCTACGATCCCATCCGCCAACAGAACGCCGCAACGGCTTGGTACTGCATACAACAGCACCCCTGGCTGGGTTCGGGCCTGGAGGGAATTCGAATGGAAATGGACAGCGACACCATCGCCCAGGCGGTAGGATACCGCAAAGCCAACCGCGGATTGGCCAACCCGCACTACCAGTTCCTGGGCGATTGGATGCAGACGGGTATTCCTGGAATGGCCATCAGCCTGACGCTTGTGGTGCTGTGTTGCGTCTATGCGGCCAAAAACCGCCGCGGATTGCTACAGTACTTCCTGCTCATCATGATCCTGATCATGCACATCGAAATGCCGCTGTACCTGTACAAGGGAATCCTTTACTTCACGCTGTTTACCGGGATGTTGTCAGTAGTCGACGGTAAAGCGCCTTCAACGACGAGCGGTTCCGCGGATACGAATAGGTAGCCGCATAGGCCTGGTTGCGGGCGGCATGCTCCGGATGGGCGGCAAAATCCTCCAATCCACGCTTCAACACCGACACCATGTA
>JAGDAS010000035.1 GCA_017959385.1 Paludibacteraceae bacterium | reverse complement strand
TCGGAAACTCTTTTGAAACACATTCCTTTCCGGAAAACGGAGCTGTTTCTGAATGTCCTCCACAACTTCGGGCGTGGCGGTGGCCGTCAGGGCCAGCACGGGGACGCCTGGCAAGTGCTCCCGCAGGTCGGCTATCTTCAGGTAGGCCGGTCGGAAGTCGTAGCCCCACTGCTAGATGCAGTGCGATTCGTCAACGGAGTTAAGATGTACTTTCAGATGTTTGGCTTTTTCCAAAAAGGTGCGGGTGGCCAGACGTTCCGGCGAAACGTACAGGAATTTGTACAGGCCGTAGATGCTGTTGTCGAGGATGGTCTGGATGTCCTGATAGGAGAGCCCGGAATAGATGGCGGCGGCGCGTATGTTGCGGGCGTTCAGGTTGTCCACCTGGTCCTTCATCAGCGCGATCAGCGGTGTAACGACCAGACACAGGCCGTCGGAGGCCAGCGCGGGCACCTGGAAGGTGATGGATTTGCCGCCGCCGGTGGGCATGAGCCCCAGTGTGTCGCGTCCGCTTCCGACCGACTCGATGATGTCCAGCTGCAACGGTCGGAAATCATCGTACCCCCAGTATTGCTTCAATATGGAGCGGTAGTCGGTCATGGATGGCGGGCGGCGTTAGTGGGTTTGAATGTCCTTCACCATCAGTTGGGTGGTGGTCCTGCCGTTGAAGGTGTTCTCTTCCAAGGTGTAGCAGATGTCAATGGGCTGCCCCGCCAGCAGCGGCGCTTCGTAATCGGCCAGTCCGAAGGCGATGCCGCTCATGCGGGCACCCGATTCGGGTTCGATCAGATCCAGCTTCAAATGACGTTTTTCGGGATTGGCGCCCACACAGCGGCTGCCACCGGCGTTGAGCAACCCGCGGCTTACAAAAACGGGCTTCATGTTCTCCGGACCGAACGGAGCGAACCGCTTCAGGATTTTCAGGAAGGTGGCGTCGATTTCCCGGAAGGTGAGCACCGCGTCGGCCTCCAGTTTCGGAATCCGTTGGTCGTCGGTCATGTTGTCCCTGATGTAGGCGTTGAACCGTTTGCGGAAAGCGTCGATGTTCTCCACCTTCAGCGTGAGTCCGGCGGCGTACATGTGCCCGCCGAAGTTCTCGAGCAGGTCGCGGCACGAGTCGATGGCGCGGTAGATGTCAAAGCCGCTGATGGAGCGGGAGGAACCCGTGGCGAACCCGTTCGATTCGGTCATGACCACGGTGGGGCGGAAGTATTTTTCGCTCAGGCGGGAGGCGACAATTCCGATCACGCCCTTGTTCCAGTCTTTGTTGTACACCACAATGGCGTTGTCGTCGAGGAATCCCTCCGTGTGCTCGATCTGTTCCATGGCCTCGACGGTGGTCTGCTTGTCCAGATCCTTGCGCTGGTTGTTGTAGGCGTCGATCTCGGCGCTTTTGGCCTGGGCTGCCGCCAGATCCTTGGAGATGAGCAGCTCCACGGCCACCCGTCCGGTGTTCATACGGCCGGAAGCGTTGATGCGCGGCCCGATTTTGAACACAATGTCGCTGACAGTCACGTTTTTGTCGTGCAGATCGCATACGTCGAGGATGGCTTGGATGCCGATGCGCGGATTGTGGTTGATCTGTTCCAGTCCGTAGTGCATGAGCACCCGGTTTTCACCGGAAATGGGCACAATGTCGGAGGCGATGCTGACCGCCAGCAGGTCGAGCAGCGGGACGAGCGTCTCAAAGGGAATGCCCTGCCGTTGGGCGTAAGCCTGCATCAGTTTGAAACCCACTCCGCAGCCGGACAGGTGGCCGTAGGGGTAGGTGGAGTCGGTCCGCTTGGGGTCCAGGACGGCCACGGCATCGGGCAGGGTGTCGTCGGGGTTGTGGTGGTCACAGATGATGATGTCCACGCCATGTTCCTTGGCGTATTTCACCTTTTCGATGGCTTTGATGCCGCAGTCGAGCACGATGATGAGCTTGATACCCTCCGCAACAGCGTAATCGATGCCTTTGTACGACACGCCGTATCCCTCGTCGTTGCGGTCGGGGATGTAGAAGTCAAGCTTGGCATGGAAATTCTGCAGGAAGGTGTACACCAACGCCACCGCTGTGGTGCCGTCAACGTCGTAGTCGCCGTACACGAGGATTTTCTCCTGCTTGAGCATGGCCTCGTCCAGGCGCTCCACGGCCTTGTCCATGTCGTTCATCAGAAACGGGTCGTGGATTTGATCCAACGACGGATTAAAGAAATCTTTGGCAGCTTCCACGCTGTCAATACCACGGGCCGCCAACAGCCCGCAGAGGGTTGGATTGATTCCCAATTGCTTTCTTAATGTCTCTTTTGTCTTTTTCTGTCCTGCGTCTAATTCATTTACAATCCATTTGTACTGTTTTGACATATATGATTTATTTGTATATAGCGAAAGAAATGTGTATTTTTGCGCGCCCGCAAAAATATCCAGCGGGTAAAGTTACGATTTTTTACGCAAGTTAGGTTGCGCGAATCCTAAAAGATGTAAACAATGCAGACGAAGTTGCAGCAGGAAGTCAGAAAAGCCGTTGAGGTGCTCCGCCGGGGAGGGGTCATCCTTTATCCGACCGACACCGTCTGGGGGTTGGGCTGTGATGCCACCAATGCAGAGGCGGTTGAGCGCATTTACGCCATCAAGCAGCGCGATCCGTCCAAGTCGATGCTGGTGCTGGTGGATTCCGAAGCCCGGGCCGAAGCGTTTGTGGACGAGATGCCCCCCATTGCCTGGGATTTGATTGAGGTGTCGGCCGATCCGCTGACCATTATTTACCCCAAGGGGAAAAACCTGGCACCCAACCTGACGGCTGCCGACGGAAGCATCGGCATCCGGGTTACGTCCGAGGCTTTTTCCAAGGCGCTGTGCGAGGCGTTCCACGCGCCGGTTGTCTCCACCTCCGCCAATTTTTCGGGTCAACCGGCCCCCGCAATTTTCAGCGAAATCGACGAAGCGCTCAAACAGCGTGTGGACTATGTGGTGGACTTCCGTCGTGACGATTTTGAAAAAAAACGTCCTTCCGGGATCATCAAATTGATGAAAAACGGTACATTTGCAATCCTTAGGAAGTAAAAATGAGTTACCGCAAGCTGTTGTTACGCTACCTGACGGCCGATACACTGACGGCCTGGCTGGCCTGGGCGGTGTTCCAGAAGATCCGCCACGGCGGGATGCGTCTGGTTCCTCCGCTTGACGGGGCGTCGCTGGTGGAACAGATCAACCTGGGGTGGCCGTATCTGTACCTGGCTTGCTTCTGGTTGTTTCTGTATTGGCTCTCCGGCTACTACAACAAGGAGGCGCTGCTGTTCAAATCCCGCCTTTCGGAATTCCTGCAGTCGGTGGCGTCATGCTTTATCGGCACCATGCTGCTCTTCTTTTTCTACATTACCGGGCAGCCGGCTTCACTCTATGAGGATTATTCGCATTCCTTCGCACTGTTCTTCTACATCCAGTTCCTGCTGACCTATCTGACCCGGTTGGCCATCACCAATTCCATGGTGGGCAACATCCGCCGCAGGCAGGTGGGATGGAATACGCTGGTCATCGGAGTCGGTGCGCGGGCAGCCAAGCTCGGCTATGATCTGGATCATGCGCACAAGTCGTTGGGGTACAATGTAATGGGCTATGTGGCGATTCCCAAGCGCGAGAGCCAGAAGGTGGAGGAGCGCAACATTGTCGGCACCACCGACCAAATGGACGAGCTGATTGCCAAATACGGTATCGCTGTGGTGATCCTGGCCATCGACGGTATATCCGAAATGGAGATCTACCGTTTCCTGCACCTGCTCAGCGCACGCAATGTAAAGATCAAACTGATTCCCAGCAAATACCAACTGGTGACGGGCAGCGTGCGCATGGATACCATCTACGGCATCCCGATGATTGACCTGACCGCCGTTCGGATGTCGGAATTCCAGAAAAACCTCAAACGCCTGCTCGATATTGTCGTGTCTTTGGTCACGCTCGTGGTGCTTATGCCGTTCTTCCTGCTGCTGGTGGCGTTTATCGGACGTAAGCCCGTTTACCGTCAGGAGCGGGTGGGCCGCTACGGCAATCCGTTTGTGATGTACAAGTTCCGTTCCATGAAGGTCGATGCTGAGACGGACGGTCCGCAACTGACCGATGAGGAGGATGACCGCGTGACCCGGCTGGGCCGCTTTATGCGCAAATACCGCATTGACGAGCTGCCCCAGTTCTTCAACGTGCTCATCGGAGACATGTCGCTGGTGGGGCCGCGTCCGGAACGGGCGTTCTACATTGATCAGATTGTGCAGGAAGTGCCCTACTACTACATGCTGAGCAACGTGCGGCCCGGCATTACCTCCTGGGGTATGGTCAAATTCGGCTATGCCAACACGTTGAGCGGCATGATCGAACGAGCCGACTACGATGTCATCTATTTGGAGAACATGTCGCTGGCGGTCGATTGCAAGATATTGATTTACACGGTTCGTACCGTGCTTACAGGAAAGGGTATGTAGTATGCAGGGCTGGTATCTCAAATTGCTTCAATGGCGCGAACAGCGTATTCCCAACCGCGAGTTTCTCGTATTGCTGAGCCTGGTGGTGGGTATCCTGACGGCATTGGCCGCCTGCCTGCTCAAGGCGCTCATTCATTTGTTCCAATACCTGCTTACCGCCAATTTCCAGCATTATTCCGAGAACTGGCTCTACCTGCTGTACCCGATGGTCGGTATTCTGATTTCGGGCTTGTATGTGCGCTATGTGGTGCGCGACGACATCAGCCATGGTGTCACCAAGATCCTCTATGCGCTGTCGCAGCGCAAGAGCATCATCAAATTGCACAATGTCTGGACATCGGTGATGGCCAGTTCGGTCACCATCGGTTTCGGTGGTTCGGTCGGTGCCGAGGCACCTGTCGTGCTGACGGGCTCCGCCATCGGATCCAACCTGGGCCGGTTCTTCAAACTCGATCAGAAGACGCTCATGCTTATGGTGGGTTGTGGTGCGGCCGGTGCCGTATCGGGCATCTTCAAGGCACCGATCGCCGGTGTGGTTTTTACGCTCGAGGTGCTGATGCTCGATATGACCTTCACTTCGGTGGTGCCGCTGCTGATCTCGTCGGTGACGGCCACGGCGGTCTCCTATTTCCTGATGGGCGATGCGGTGCTCTTCTCCATGGAGGGGGAGGCTTTTAGTCTGGACCGTATTCCGCTTTACATCCTGCTGGGGGTTGTGTGCGGCTTTGTGTCGCTTTACTTTACGCGCGGCATGAACGCCATTGAGCATTTCTTTCACAAGGTCAGCGGCTTTTGGACCAAAATGGTGGTGGGAAGTGTGATGCTGGCCGCCCTGATCTTCCTATTGCCGCCGCTCTACGGCGAAGGCTACGATTCCATCAGCGCCCTGCTCAACAAGAATCCCTACCACATGCTGGAGGGTAGTCTCTTCTATGGCTGGGTGGATACGCCTTGGTTGGTGGTGGTTTATCTGTCGCTTGTGCTGTTGCTGAAAATCTGTGCTTCGGCGGCTACCAATGCAGCCGGCGGTGTGGGTGGTATCTTTGCCCCCTCGTTGTTTGTCGGATGTATCGCCGGCTATATTTTCGGCTATGTGCTTGAAATCTTCGGCGTGGATGTGCCCGTGCAGAATTTCGCCCTGGCGGGAATGGCGGGTTTGATGTCGGGGGTGATGCACGCCCCGCTGACGGGTATTTTCCTGATTGCCGAGCTGACCGGCGGCTATCTGCTCTTCGTACCCTTGATGATTGTGTCGGTGGTGTCGTATCTGACCATCATCCTGTTCGAACCCCACAGCCTTTATGCCATGCGTCTGGCGGCCAAGGGGGAGCTGCTCACCCACCACAAGGATAAGGCGGTGCTGAGCCTGATGAAGACGGAGAATGTGATCGATACCGACCTGCAGACCATACGGCCGGAGGCGATGCTGGGCGATCTGATCAAGTTGATCTCCCAATCCAAACGCAATATCTTTCCGGTGGTCAATGCCAATGGCGATTACCTGGGCGAGGTGACGTTGGAGGAAATCCGCAACATCATGTTCCGCCCCGAGTTGTACACCCGTTTCACGGTGGGCAAGCTGATGGTGTCACCGCCGGCGCGTGTCGATTTCAACGAACCGATGGACCATGTGGTCCGTAAGTTTGACGAGACCCATGCCTGGAATCTGCCGGTGCTGGACGGCACCCGCTATGTCGGGCATGTGTCCAAATCCAAATTGTTCTCGGTGTACCGCGATGTGCTGGTGCACATCTCCGACGATTGATCCGCTCTTCCTACCATTGGCTGTCCAGCCAACGCCAGCGGTTTTCCAACCATTGTTTCAGGAATTTGACCTGTCCCTCGTCGGTGTCGGGCAGGTTGATGTTGGAGTATTCGGCGCCGTCTTTGATGACCGGCCATTTCTGCCGGTTGTACCGGGCGGGCAAGGCCAGTTCCGCCTGCAGGTCGGGTATGGATTGGATGATTTCCCAGAGGGCTTCGCGGTTGGCGGCCCAAACGGCTTTGACGCGGGCTTTCCACACGTTGTCGGCATACATGCGTTTGAAATATTTGTTTTCAAAGATGTACCAACCCTCCGTTTGGTTCTGCTTGCAGTTGCCCTGATTGCTGTAGCCGTAGTTGCCCGCTCCCAAGTCGAAGTCCCATAGGGGGCCCCAATAGAGTTTGCCGTCGCGTACTTTTTGATAAAGGAATATGCTGGCATAGCTTTTGGCATCGGAATTTTTGAACAGTTCGTTGACCATGGCCCATTTGATGGCGGTGTCGGTGTCCCAGTATTTGCGGAAGCCCCGTTCCATATCCTGGTAGTCGGCGCTGTACAGGGATGCTTCGGCCAAGGTGAGGAACTTTTCTATCTCTTCTTTTTCGTCGCTGCTGAAGTCGGAGGGGTGTTCGATCTCAATGCTGTACTGGCAGCGGCTGGTGCGGATGTCGGTGTGACGTTCGTTGATTTCCAGCAGGTACCGGGCTTCGACGCGGCCTCCGCCGTCCACTTCGACCTGGTCGGTCAGTTGGTAAAGGCCGTTGTAGCTTCCGTTGATATAGACCTCGACAAAGCGGTCGCCGGGGGTGTAGGGAAGTTGCAGCGCACGGCCCATTTCAAAGGCCAGACGGGTGCGCATCTGGGTTTTGTCGGCGTAGTTGGCCAGCAGCACCCAGTCGCGGTGCGCGCGTGCCCCCAGCATTCCCACGGATTCGTCGAACTTGATTTTATACGACTTCTTGGGCATACTGCCGTAGGTGGAGTTGCCCCGGGCGCGGATGGTTCCCTTGTGCGTCTGGAGCGCCCATCCGGCTACCGCACCGTTGGGATTGATGGTGACGGTGGTTGCCTGTTCGTCTTTGGAGTTGTTGAGCTGGTGGGTGTTTCCGACCGTGATTTCGAGCATGGGGATTTTGGCCCGGCAGGTGGCCTGTATGTAGGTGATGACGGGCTGGCTCCGGTCGGGAATGCGTGTGATGACCGTACGCGGATAGGATAGGTCCAGTACGCTTTCGCCGCTGACAAGTTCTGTGCTGTCGCAGGTTACCACAGTACCTTCTTCTGCGGTTTCGAAATGGATGACGGCTTGGGAGTAATCGGTTTTCTGCGTGCGGTACAGGAAGACGGTGTCGGTCCCGAGTGTGACGTCCTCGCTGCTGTATTGGGTATGGAACGCGGTGAACGGCATGCCGGTTGCGGGTGTTTCGTCTTCTGGCACGGTGTCTGGCTCCGGCTTCCGGCAGGCGGACAGCCCGGCAAGCAGCAGTACAAGCAGCGGTATTCCTATTTTCCGAAAGGTGTTCATCAATGCGAAAGTAGTTTTTTTTTGTGAAATACTGCCGGATGAGCGCAAAAATTTTTCATCGGAACGGACTTTCATGTAGCTGCTGTTGACGCGGTAATTGGGATTGTCTGTTGTGAATTCAGTATAACAGGCCAAAGGCCCATAGCGGAAGGATGTTGCCGGCGGGGTACTCAATGTCGTCTCTGACCACATATGCGTGTTC
>JAGDAS010000034.1 GCA_017959385.1 Paludibacteraceae bacterium | reverse complement strand
GCTGTGCTAACAGCGAAAACATGAAGGTGATCTGGCAGGAGGATTTCGGTACGGTGCCGGCATGGACCCGTTATCAATATCCGCGTCAGGACAACACCGAGAACTGGGTGGTGGGTCACGGTTTCCGCGATTACGGTACCCGTTTGTTGTGCCCCGATGACAAAGCATATTGGCATGATGTGGAGCAATGGTGGGGGTGTGATGCGGTTGATATGATTACGGCGGCCGAGGCAGGACTTTCTCCCACGCCGAGGGAGGGAACCAATCCTTGGTATTATGGTCGTGGACTCAGCAAAATTGATGACGGAGACTACGCCATTATTTCCAACTCCACTTACGCTGAAGATGGTTGTGCTTGGGTGTTGGATCGTACCGACCATACGGGAAATCCCAACGGTGGTTTCCTGTTGATCAATGTGGCCCCGACCGAGCATGATCCGATTACCGGTGAGCTGATTCCTACGCAGAGTATTGAGAAGGAAATCAACAATGTGAAATTCTGTTCTGGCGTATGGTACAACTTCTCCATTTGGGCATCGCAGCTGGCCAAGCGCAACCAGTTGCCTTCGTCCTTCTATCTGGAGGCCTGGGGCGTGGATGCCGGCGGCAATGAGACGTTGCTGGGTTCGATTACTACCGGTGTGATGAAGAATTACCAAATGGATGATTGGTCGCACTACGGCATCACCTTCGATCCGGGCGATTCGAAGAAGGTTATATTGAAGGTGTTCAATATGGGTGAGGCAGGAGCCGGTAACGACATTGTGCTCGACGACCTCTCTCTGACGGTATGTTATCCGGATGTCGAGTTGTTCGCCGATTACTCCAACCTGCGTCACGATGCCGATGTGCTTTGCGGAGGCACCGTACACATGGGCGTGGTGTTCGACGGCGAGGCCGCCCGTTATTTTAGCGCGCCCGCACCTTATTACTTGTGGCAGAAGTGCGAATGGGACGCTGTAAACGAAGTAAGAACTCCTTGGGTTTCCATACCGGCAGGCGATCCGGCTTCCGGTTCAGGCTACCACGGCGATGGTGAATACGGTGCTGGTCATACGGGACACAACTTCCTTGACCAGGATGTAGCCGGTACCATTGACACCACCTACTACCGTGTCATCATGGCCGGCACCAAGGAGATCGCTGAGCAGATTGCCGCCGATCTGGCCGCCGGACACGATTATACCGGTTGTGATGTTTACAATGTATCAGAAATCGCCAAAGTGTCCTGTTTCCCCTGTTTGAAACCGGATGTTGCGTTTACTTTTGAGGAAAGAACGCTTTGTAAGTCCGAAGCGGTTGGTAACTTTACACAAACGGCTACGATTACATTTGAAAAAGCCGAAGACTTTATGAACTACTACGAGTGGCAGAAGTATGTACCGGATGCCGCTCACAAAAATACGCTCGACGATCCGTTGGAGGAATACTGGACGGTGTTGTCGTCGGGTGGAGACAAGAACGGAACGACGGCCTATGCAGAGGCGGTGGCCAATTTGCCCTATCCGCAAGATTCGACCCTGTATCGCTTCTTGGCGCGCAACGGCCGTTTGGGTTGCGACAGTACCTATGTATTTAAGGTATTCGTCAAGCCTAACCCTGTTCAACCCGTGTTGTCCACCGATCCGGGATGCGACCAACTGGTAGCCTTTACGGTTGAAAATTACGGTGCGGACACCACGTATACCTGGACAGTCAATAGTGCCACCGTTACGGCAACAAGCGCTTATACGGTTCCTTCCGCTGTGGAAGGAACGTCCTATCTGGCTTCTGTGATTGCCACCTTCGACGGTTGCTCTTCGCCTGCCGGTACGGCTTCCCAGACCTACATCATTACCCCCGACCAACCTGTCGTCGGAACGGATCCGGGTTGTGACAAGCCGGTGGTGTTCACGGTAACGAATGCGGCTGGCTACACGAACACTTACAACTGGACGGTTAACGGCAATAGCGGT
>JAGDAS010000033.1 GCA_017959385.1 Paludibacteraceae bacterium | reverse complement strand
GCTCATGGTGTACAAATTCAAATCGGCCCGCTCATACCCTGTAAGACAGGCGACATTGTCCTGCAAGCGAAGGCTGCGGCCAAAGCCTGCTTCCACCGAAGCTACCGCTACCGGAGGCTCGCCATCCTCAATGAGCAGATCATCGAACCAGGCTTCGTAATCACCGTCACCCGAATGATCGTAGGCAATCAGAATGGAGCGAATCGTATCGCCCACATAAATACCCTGGCCGATCTGACATTCGAAGCGTTCCCATCCGGCGCCTGCCGTACCATGCCCCTCGGCCGGGTGCATCGGCCGGTTATCCTGGTCGCGGTAGCCGTTGTCGCGCAAGGTATGGCCGTGGGCAGTCACCAGATCGACAAAGGCATAGCGCCCCAGTTCGTTCAAGGTCTTTTTCCAGAAGGAAAGTTTCATCCCTTCCTTCACCGGAATCTTCACATCCGCTATTTTGTAATAGTAAATCGTACCGGCCGCCGACCTGCCTTCAGCCACGGCCACATAGTCGCCCGAACGGCCCGGTTCGCGACGGATCTCAACAACAGACTGGCCGGCTGCCGCCGACGATTGCACGGAAGGATTCTTGAAACAGGGATCGACCGGATAATAACCGTTGTACTGCGACTCAACACATTGCACGTATTTGCTTTCAAAGCTGTTGCGGTAATACACCGGTCCGTACGAATGCTGCACGGGGCAATGACGCACCAACGGGGTGTTACCCTTCACCATATCGATGGCCGCGCCAGCCACACGAAGTTGGAAGTCCTGCGACACCCAATAGCCATCGGCACTGCCCGTTACAAAATACTGGTCTTGTGGAATATCGAAATAGTCGGAAGCCATTTTGGCGATCGCCGTGCCCTCGTCGTATTCGTCAAACATGGCAATGTAGAAGTAGTTGAGCCCGTGACGCTGCTTGAGCAGGTAGGCTTGGTACCAGAAGAACTCGCCGGCATTGCGCGGGAACATGTTGGGCAGGCTGCTCGTCCACAAGGCCCAACTGAAACCCGAAAAAATGACGGACTGATATTTTACGTTATGGGCATCGCACCAGGCGACGTCTTGAGGCATCCCTTCCAAATAGGCGCTTTCGATCTCGCTGTCCCACTTGAAGGCACCCACAAACCAGGGCGAGAGCATGTCCGCCTTGGCGTATGCGGCCAGTTTTTCGTCGCCATCCCTACGCCATGCGCCCGATGTGCCGATAATGACGTAGCACCCGCGGTTATGGAAAAAGTCGATGAGTTCGTGATAATCGGAGGTACGGGTAGGCCGTCCGCCCACACCGAGTCCCCAGATGCAGACCACCGGTTTGCCGCCTACGTTGGCGTATGCCGGCGAAGTGGTCAGATGCATATTCTGTTCCACATTGTACACCCAGTCGAACTCCACATCCTCAACGTAAGGGCTGACGCCGTTGTTGCTTTCGCGGCCGCCGCTAATGTCATACATCACATAAAAGAGACGGTTGTTGGCCTCAGCGGCATGCTTGATTTTTGCCAATTGGTCGGCATTCCCGTTGTTGTACACGATACGGCCGACATTGCCGACAAAGCGTTGCACGGCAGCGCCATCAATCCCGTATTCGCGCATCCAGCGGAAGTGCGTCTCAATGGCGCTGGAGGTGTTGGAGTCAAAGAGTTTGGCCGGCTGGCCGTTACCAAGGTCCTGAAAACCTGTTTGGGCTAAAATATCTTCATCGTATTCCCACACATAGGGGTACAAATCGACGCTGATGTGATTGGCACGCGGCCATGCCGTTCCGTCAGGATCATGCGCGCCGTAGTCATAGTGTCCCCAGTTGTGGTAGCGGTCGGAGGTGCGGAACCAGCCCTGGTATCCGGCCACCGTTTTCCCGGTAAACTCGGAATACGAATGGTCCACCGACGAATAATCCGGCACCGGCTCTGCCACCGGACTCATTGTACCGCGCATAATCTCCACCTTTTTAAGGTAGAATCCGCCCGAGAAACGGAAGTCGCAACCCCCGTTCTGCCGTCCGTTGAGCGCTGCATCCTGTACGGCCACCGTAGCGCTGACAAACTGCGGCGTGTCGGCACGGTTAAAGTTCATCGTGCGATAATCCTCGGTGACGGCATTGTACTGGAAACCAAACGACGACGTTCCTCCGTCGTAATAGGTGACACGAATAATTAAGTTATGGTCATTACTGGAAATCACCGAATGGTCCACCTTGAAATAAGCATACTGGCGCACTTCGAGACAATACTGTCCGCCATGCTGTACCAGATAGGTCTCACAATCGCCCCCATTGGGGTTCAGGGTGATGTGGTTGTTTTCGACGGTGTTGTTAAACGAAATAGAAGCGACCACGTTCTGGGCTTGCCCCGTGAACGGAGCAAAAAAACAGCATGCCCCCAAGATCAAAGCGGGTAAACAATTTTTCATGATTGATTGCGTAATTGATTTAACAGGTTTTCCGCAAAGTTACTTCATATTTCAAATTCTGTGCCACCAACAGATCATTAAGTGGCTGTTTTTTGTAACACGCCATTGTATTGCACTGATATTCAATACAATAATTTTTACTACATATAAATACACAGTATCTACGACAGTTTTTCAATCCCCATTCAGCCATCTTTCAACTTTTGATACTTCACAGATGCTGTTTCGTCCTGACATTTGATTTTTAAGGGTGTCTTCCACCCCAGATCGACAAATTTTCGCTACCTTTGCGGAAAACGAAAACCAACACATACGCCGTATATGAAAAAATCTTTGCTTTTGTTGGCCTCAGCCGCCTTGGCCGGAAGCCTGTATGCCCAACCCAAGGCATATGTCTATACCACCGACAAGGCTATGGAGGCACGTTTGTGCATCACCGACACGTTGAGCCCGACAGCGGCCAAGCAACCGCTCGAGACCGAATTCTCGATTGTAGTGGACCCTACGCACAAGTTCCAGACCTACCGCGGTATGGGCGGTGCCATCACCGACGCCGTGGCCATCACCCTCGGTAAACTGCCCAAAGACAGACAGGAGGAACTGATAAACGCCTACTATGGCCCCAAGGGACTGGATTACAACGTGATCCGCACCTCGTTGGGCAGCTGCGACTTCGGTGAGGACATCTACGCCTACGTCAAGGATGGTGACGAAAGCCTGCAGTCGTTCGACATTTCGCGCGACAAACGCCTGCGGATCCCTGTGATCCGCGCCGCCATGCGCAGAATCGGTGACAAGGCGCTGCTCTATGCCGCTCCCTGGACACCTCCCTATTGGATGAAGGACAACAAGAAATGGGAAAAAGGCGGCACGCTGCTTCCGCAATACTACCAGGCTTGGGCCGACTACTATGTGAAGTTCATCCAAGCCTACGAAAAAGAAGGTCTGCCCATCTGGGGCGTCAGCACCCAGAACGAGCCTATGGCCGTACAAACCTGGGAATCGTGCATTTACACGGCCGAGGAGGAACGGGATTTCATCAAGAATTACCTCGGACCCACCCTTCAGAAAAACGGGTTGGGCGACAAACACCTGATTCTG
>JAGDAS010000002.1 GCA_017959385.1 Paludibacteraceae bacterium | reverse complement strand
CAGTTGGACATACAGCCGGGCGACAGGGACATTCTCTTTCTCAACCGGCGCGGCGGGCGTCTGACACGCCAGATGGTGTTCCACTTCATTAAGGAATATGCGGCACTGGCCGGCATCCGCACGGAGGTCAGCCCGCATACGCTGCGGCACTCGTTTGCAACGCACCTGCTCGAGGGTGGTGCCAACCTGCGGGTCATCCAGGAACTGCTCGGACACGAGAGCATCCTGACCACCGAAATCTACACACACATGGACATGAGCTACCTGCGCGAAACGATTCTCGACTTCCACCCGCGCAACCGCCACTGAGACACAAAAAAAAGAGGGCACCCTTCCGGGCACCCTCTCTGTACGTAAATGAAGATTAATAGAAGATCGTATTGCCTTCGTCAGCACCTTCGCAATTGGAATCGGCGGCCTTGGTGTACTTCACCTTTGCAGAAGCAAGTCCACCAACATTAGAGCTGGACTTGTCGTACTCGTCCTTCATCTGAGCCTTGGTAGCCCACTCATAATACACGTGCTCGGAAGCCTTGACACCCATTACAGATACTTCCTCCACCACATCCCAGCAGTGCTCGGCACCGTCGTCACAGCTCGAGAAAGCGAACGCCATAGCAGCGGCAGCTGCCAACATGATCATCTTTTTCATAATTTTTCTTGTTTATTGTGTTATAAATATGGTCTACTCTAAAAAGGTTTTCGACCTGCCCCCTGTGTTTACATCGGCAAAGGTGGGAAATAAAATCCACATAGCCAAATATTTTTCAAAAAATCAATCCATCCAGCAAACGGACATACAGCGGAGCCGCCTGCTCCAACTCATCCACCCGGACAAATTCGTCGGCCGTATGTGAACGAGACGATTGCCCTGGGCCGATTTTGACCGACGGAAAGGCCATCAGCGCCTGATCGGAAAGCGTGGAGGATCCGAAGGTCGGGATGCCCGCCTTGCGGCAAACCTGCACAAAGGGGTGGTCGGAGGCGATGCCGGAGGCACACAACCGCATGGAGCGGGGCACCACCTCGCCTGCCACCTGCCGCCGCACCTCCTCCAGCACCTCGGCATGGGTATAACACTCGTTGAGCCGTACATCAACCACATAAGTACACTTGTCGGGCACCACATTGTGCTGTGTACCAGCCGCAATCATCGTCACCGACATCTTGACCGGTCCCAACACCTCCGACACCTTGGGGAAACGGAAGGATTCAAACCAAGCCACATCACGCATGGCCTTGTAGATGGCATTGTCGCCCTCGTCGCGGGCGGCGTGGCCACTGCGGCCCCACACCGTACCATCGAGCACCATCAGTCCTCTTTCGGCCACCGCCAGTTGCATACCGGTCGGCTCACCCACCACGGCAAAAGCTACGGGAGGCAACTGCGCCAGCAGCAGTTCCACACCATTTTTGCCCGACACCTCTTCCTCGCAGGAGAGACCCAGCACCAAATTGTATGCCTGCGGACGCTGTTTAAGTTCCAGAAAGGCAGCCGTCAGCGACACCACCGAGGCATGGGCGTCGTTCGAACCCAAGCCGTACACACAGCCGTTCTCCAGCATGGCCTCGTGCGGATTACGGGTCCACGAGGCGTTGGGACGCACGGTGTCCAAATGCGAATTGAGCAGCAGGACCGGTTTGGATGCATCGTAAGGTGCCGCCCAGGTCCAAAGGTTGTTGCCGGCACGCTGTACCGTACAGCCGTTTTCCGTAAGGAAACGGGCCATGTAATCCGCCTTGGCGCCCTCCTCCCGACTGTAAGAAGGTATGGCCACCAGCTGCCGCAAAAGAGCTATCGTATCGATCATAATCCTAAGGTGATAACCGTACCGGAGTCCTTGCCCAGTTCGGAGGCTTTGGTGATGATGACACGCTTCACACCATGGTGCAGCGCATCGAAGGCATTGTCAATCTTGGGAATCATACCGCCGGTGATAATGCCGTCGGCCTTGTATTGCTCGTAAAGCGCGGGGGTGATGACGGGAATCACGCTGTCGTCATCGTCGGGATTGGCAAGCACCCCCTTCTTCTCGAAGCAGAACACCAGGTCAACGTCGAAATATGCGGCCAACCCTTTGGCGGTTTCGGCGGCGATAGTGTCGGCATTGGTATTGAGCAAGCCGTGCTCTTTCGAAAAACTCAGCGGCGCTATCACCGGCACCAGCTGACGCTCGATCAAACCGGCCAGCATACGGCCGTCCACTTGCTTGACATCGCCCACATAGCCGTAGTCCACCTCGCCTACGGGGCGCTTCTCGCTGCGGATCACGCCCATGTCGGCACCCGTCAGCCCGACGGCATTGACATCCCGTTGCTGCAAGGCGGTCACAATCTGCTTGTTGACCAATCCGCCATACACCATGGTTACCACCTGCAGCATGTCAGCGTCGGTGATCCGGCGGCCGTTCACCATTTTGCTCTCTATTCCCAGCAGGGTGGCGATGCGGGTGGCCGAACGCCCTCCGCCATGCACCAGCGCCTTCCGCCCCGGCAGAGCGGTGAAGTCATCGAGAAGCGCCTGCAGGCTGTCGTTCTCCTCCACAATTCCGCCCCCTACTTTGATTACACTCAACTGTTCCATTTTTCAATTGTTTGAGAGGGCAAAATTAAAAAAAATACACTACTTTTGCGCAAAACAAGTCTGGCAAATTGCAGAAACTTTCGGTCATGGACATGAACCGGCTGAGCGTGGAGGATTTCCGCCGCAGCCCCAAGACACCGCTCATCGTCGTACTCGACAATGTGCGGAGTCTGCACAACGTGGGGTCCGTACTGCGCACGGCCGACGCCTTCCGCCTGCAGGAAGTGCTGCTCTGCGGCATTACCGCCTGCCCGCCGCAACCCGAAATCCACAAAACCGCCCTTGGTGCCGAGGACTCGGTGGCCTGGCGGCATCTGGACAGTACGCTCGAGGCCGTACAGCAGCTGCGCAGCGACGGCTATACGGTCCTGGCTGTGGAACAAGCCGCCGGCAGCGTTTCACTGGAACGGCTCACACTTCGCTCCGACGGGCGTTACGCTCTGGTGCTCGGCCACGAAGTGCGCGGGGTGGACCAAGCGGTCGTGGACGCCTGCGACGGCTGCATTGAAATTCCGCAGTTCGTCACCAAGCATTCACTCAATGTTTCGGTGGCCGCCGGCTTGGTGATCTGGGATTTCTTCAAACAACTCGGCATACCGCAATGAACGACAGCATCGCCCCCACACTGCATGATTCCGCAGCCGCCCTCACCGACACGCTCGTCCGGGCGGCCGACTCGGCCTGGGTGCAGCTGCCCGACATCGTTCTCGACAACGAGGGCTTTGTGGGCGAGGCGCGCAATATCCCTTTCTTTGAAACCGACGGCATCACACTCGTCTTCTTCCTCTACCTGCTGGTGGGGGGATCGGTCTATTACTCTGCATTCAAGTCGCGCCAGCGCATCTCCGAACGGATGGACGACGCCGCCGTCGGAAGCAAAACCACCGTTTTCGACCTGATCCGCAATGTCACCGTATTTTTGCTGGGCATGCTGGGCTACGGCATGACCATGACCCGTCTGCTCAACGGTGGAACTTGGACACAAGTGGGATTATGCACCGCCGGCTTCATGGTGTTCATGCTCATTAAATACGTCAATCTGGAATTGTTCCTGCACACCTTCTTCCCCTCCGACCGGACGGGCTTTTCACGCCGGTACATCAACATGGTGGGCCAATACGGGTTGTTCACCCTGGGCATTTTCTTCGGCATCATCTACCTGCCCGCCCCCATCGGTCCGCTGGTCATGTACATACTGCTGGCATTGGGCTCGCTCGCACTCTGCGGTTTTCTAAGTTGGTCGTTTTTCGCCACATTTTTCAAGGAAAGCCGTTTGTATTTAGGTTTTATTTTGTACCTTTGCACCCTCGAAATCATGCCCCTTTTGATATTGGGCAAATTGCTTTACGAAGCTGGTGCATTGACAAACCTATAATACTATAAAACCTTGAAAATAAAAAAAATACTGGTATCACAGCCAGCGCCTGCCACAGGCAAGTCGCCCTATTTCGACATTGCCGCCAAATATGGTTTCCAAGTGGAGTTCCGCCCTTTCATCAAAGTGGAGGGCCTGACCTTGCAGGAATTCCGTGCCCAGCATGTGGAGGTGCCGGGGCATACGGCCATCATCTTCACCGCCCGCCACGGCATTGACCACTTCTTCCACCTGTGCGAGGAAATGCGCATCACCATTCCGGAGGACATGAAATATTTCTGCGCTTCCGAAACCGTGGCGCTCTATTTGCAGAAATACATCCAATACCGCAAGCGTAAGGTCTTTTTCGCCCCGACGGGCAAATTCGCCGATCTGCTTCCCGCCATCAAAAAGCACATGGACGAGAAGTACCTGCTGGTGGTATCGGACGTCACCAAAGGCAACTACACCGACGTGCTCGACGAGAACAAGGTGAATTACGAAAAGGCAGCCTTCTACAAGACCGTCAGCAATGACTTCGGTCCCGACGAGAAACTTGACCACGACATGCTCATCTTCTTCAGTCCGGAAGGCATCCATTCACTCAAGAAGAATTTCCCCGACTACGAGCAGGGGGAAATGCTCATCGCCGCTTTCGGTGCCGGCACCTGCAAGGCCGTTACGGATGCGGGGCTCCGGCTCGACCTGTCGGCTCCCACACCGCAGAATCCGTCTATGACCGGTGCGCTCGAAGCCTTCTGCCGCGACAACAAAGTAAACAAGAAATAACCACTATCCGGCATAGCAGGAGCCGTGGGTGTCCACGGCTCTTTTTTTACCAAGCCATGGACCGCTGTCTAAAAAAAGAGCAACGCGTATATCGGGAGAGCGAACTGAGCCGTCTGTTCCGCTCCGGCAAACGGATCACCGTATTCCCGGTAGGAGGCGTGCTGTACCTGCGCAACGACGGAGCAGGTCCGCGGCTGGCGGTCAGTGTGGCCAAAAAGCGTTTCCGTCATGCCGTTGACCGCGTGCGCATCAAACGGATGCTGCGCGAGGCCTTCCGGCTGCGCAAGCCCGATTTGGATGCGGATATTGCCCTGGTCTTTCTGGACACCGTCCTGCCCGACTATGTCACAGTGGAACACAGTGTGGAGGAAATCCTGCAGCAGATGTTGCACAAATACGGTTCGACATGTCCCAAACCACGTACATAGAAGTATTCGGCGCTCGCGAGCACAACCTCAAGAATGTGGATGTGCGCATTCCGCACAAAAGCCTGACGGTGGTGACCGGTTTGAGCGGCAGCGGCAAATCGACCCTGGCCTTCGACACCATCTACGCCGAGGGGCAGCGCCGCTACATCGACACTTTTTCGGCTTACGCACGCAACTTCCTGGGCAACATCGAACGCCCCGACGTGGACGAAATCACGGGGTTGAGCCCCGTCATCGCCATTGAACAGAAGACCACTTCGGGCAACCCGCGCTCCACGGTGGGCACCACTACCGAAATCTACGACTTTCTGCGTCTGCTCTTCGCTCGGGCGGGCGAGGCATACTCGTATGTAACGGGCGAGAAGATGGTCAAATATACGGAGGAGCAGATTCTGGACCGCATCCTGGCCGACTACAACGGAAAGCGCATCCTGTTGCTCGCACCGCTGGTTCGCTCACGCAAAGGCCACTACCGCGAGCTGTTCGAGAACCTGCGCCGCCGTGGCTACCTGACGGTACGCGTGGACGGACAGCTGCAGGAAATGGTCCGCGACATGCACCTGGACCGCTACAAGAACCACGACATCGAAGTGGTGATTGACAAGCTGGAGGTACGGGAATCGTCCCTGACACGGCTCAAGGCCTCGCTGCGCACGGCGCTCGAGCAGGGCGACGGACTGACCGCCGTCTGCGTGCATGGCGAAAGCCAACTGCGCTATTTCAGCCGCAAGTTGATGTGTCCGACCTCGGGCATTGCCTACTCCGATCCGGCACCGCACCACTTCTCCTTCAATTCGCCGAAAGGCTGCTGCCCCCATTGCCGGGGCACGGGAGTAGTAACCGAAGTGGCACGTGACAAGATCATCCCCAATCCCGCACTGAGCATCTACGAAGGTGGTATCGCGCCGTTGGGCAAATACCATGCCAATCTGATTTTCGACCAGATCGAGGCCCTGTGCGAATCGGTGGGGGCCACACTCAAGACTCCGCTGTCCGAACTGCCCGACGAGGTGGTGGACAAGATCCTGTACGGCACCGACGAACGCATTGTCATGCGCAATGCAACCACCGGTCTCAACCGGCAATCCATGGGATTTGCCGGCATCGCCGAATACATCCGTATGCAGCAGGAGGACGACAGCCCGGCCATGGCGCGCCGTTGGGCCGAGCAGTTCTCGCAGACCACAACCTGCCCCGAATGCCGGGGGACCCGTCTGAAAAAGGAGGCGCTCTACTACCGGGTGGACGGTCGGAACATTGCCGAGCTTGCGCAAATGGACATCCGGCAGCTCAGCCAGTGGATGGACGGCCTGGAGGACCGCCTTTCGCCACAGCAGGCGCAGATTGCCCGCGAAATCGCCAAGGAGATCCGCACCCGTCTGCAGTTCCTGCTTGACGTAGGCCTGCACTACCTGTCGCTGTCGCGCGCATCGGGTTCGCTGTCGGGTGGCGAAAGCCAGCGCATCCGGCTCGCCACACAGATTGGCTCGCAACTGGTCAACGTGCTTTACATTCTCGACGAGCCCAGCATCGGCCTGCACCCGCGCGACAACCGCAAACTGATTGACTCGCTGTGCCGCCTGCGCGACCAGGACAACACGGTCATCGTAGTGGAGCACGACGAGGAGATGATGCGCTCGGCCGACTACATTGTGGATATGGGGCCGGGAGCCGGCCGTTTGGGCGGAGAAGTGGTGTTCCAAGGCACTCCGGCCGAGATGCTGCGTACCGGGACACTCACCGCCCAATACCTCAACGGCATACGCCGGATCGAAACCCCCGCCGTACGCCGGCCGGGCAACGGCAAGGTTCTGCGCCTGACGGGTGCCAGCGGCAACAACCTCAAGCACCTGACGGTCGATTTCCCGCTGGGCCGGTTTATCTGTGTAACCGGCGTTTCGGGCGGTGGCAAATCATCGCTCATCACCGGTACACTGCACCCGATTCTGAGCCGGCACTTCTACCGCAGCCTGCAGGAGCCGCTTCCCTACGATTCCATCGAGGGGTTGGAGCATATTGACAAAGTGGTTCATGTGGACCAGCAGCCCATCGGCCGTTCGCCCCGCTCCAATCCGGCCACCTATACGGGGATTTTCGCCGATATACGCGCCTTGTTTGTCGAGCTGCCTGAGGCAAAGATCCGCGGCTATCGTCCCGGCCGGTTCTCTTTCAATGTCAAGGGCGGCCGCTGCGAGACCTGCCAGGGAAACGGATTCAAACGGTTGGAAATGGGCTTTATGTCGGATGTGTATGTGCCCTGCGAGGTATGCGGCGGCAAGCGTTACAACCGCGAAACGCTTGAGGTCCGGTTCAAGGGCAAATCCATCGCCGATGTCATGGATATGACCATCAACCAGTCGGTTGAATTTTTTGAGAACATTCCGCATCTGCTGCAGAAGCTCAAGGTGCTGCAAAGCGTAGGATTGGGTTATATCAAGCTGGGACAGTCGTCCACCACGCTGTCGGGCGGTGAGAACCAGCGCGTCAAGCTGGCCACCGAATTGGCCAAACGCGACACGGGAAAGACGCTTTATATTCTCGACGAACCCACCACCGGCCTGCATTTCGACGACATCCGCGTGCTGCTCGACGTACTCGACCGACTCGTGGACCGCGGCAACTCGCTGATCGTCATCGAGCACAACATAGATGTCATCCGCCATGCCGACTACCTTATCGACATGGGACCCGAAGGCGGTTCCGCCGGCGGCACCGTTGTTGTCACCGGCACCCCCGAAGAGGTCAAAGCCTCGGGCAAGGGTCTGACCGGAAAATTCTTGTAAATTTTTTTCTTGCACTAAAAAAAGTGCAGTTTTGTGCAGAATGTGCACTAATTTTAGTGCAGGTGCGGATTTCTTTATTATCTTTGCAGAAAACAAACACAAAAGGGCATGATAGACAGCATTTTGATAGAGAATATGCGCAGCCAACTCGCTCAGGTCAGCATGAAATTTGTCCGTTACAAATACCACGAGATTGACTGGAATCTGCGCATGGTCGGACTGGTCGGTCCGCGGGGTATCGGAAAATCGACCCTGATTATGCAACGCATCCTGCAGGAAAAAGGAAGCCAAACGGCACTGTATCTATCGGCCGACAGCAGCTACTTTACACAACACAACCTGACGGAAACCGCTTCCGAATTTGTAAAAGAAGGCGGCACACACCTATATCTGGATGAAATTCACAAATATCCCGAATGGTCACGCGAGCTCAAGGAGATCTACGACGTTCACCCGACACTTAAAGTCGTTTTCACAGGTTCGTCCATCCTCGATTTGTTGAAAGGGCAGGCCGATTTGAGCCGGCGTGCCGTCATATACCACATGCAGGGTCTGTCATTCCGCGAATACTTGAAAATGTTCCATGAAATAGACCTTCCACCTCTCTCATGGGATAAGATCATGGAGAACAGAATGGACCACCTGGCCATTGAACACCCGTTACCATTGTTCAGACAATACTTGAAAGAGGGATACTATCCTTTCAGTAAAGAAGGAGCATTCTCCGCACGATTGGACCAGATGGTCATGCAAACGCTCGAAACAGACATTGTCCAATATGCATCGCTATCCATATCCTCCGGGCGGAAACTGCGCCGTTTGATGGCGATTATAGCGCAAAGTGCACCTTTCAAACCCGATTATACCAGCATAGCCAACACCCTTGGAATAAGCCGCAACATCGTTCCCGATTATTTGTTATATATGGAAAGAACCGGACTGATCGGTCAATTACGCGATGAAACCGGAGGATTGCGCAGCCTTGGAAAGATCGAAAAGGTGTACTTGGACAACACCAACCTCATGTACGCACTCGGTGCGAATCAAGCGAATATCGGTAATGTACGCGAAACTTTCTTTTACAATCAGGTTCGCGTGGTAAAAGAGATTATTTCATCGAAAGTGTCCGATTTTGTTGTAGGTGAGAATACCTATGAAATAGGTGGAAGAAAAAAAGGAAACGCGCAAATTGCCAACGTTAATAACGGATATGTAGTCAAGGACGACATCGAATACGGTTTCGGTAAAACGATTCCGTTGTGGATGTTCGGTTTGCTGTATTAATGACATTCATACCGCATTGACTCACCCCAGCGCCTGGTAGATCACTTCGGTTTCGAAGCCGCGCGAGGCGGCGAAACGGAGGAGTTTGGCGCGGATGGCACGTGCATCGCCGCTGAGGCTGCGTTTTTTGGCCGCCAGAAGCGTTTTGACGCGTTCAAGGTATTCTTCCTCATCCAACGTGCCGAGCGCCTCGGAAACGGCATTTTCATCCACCCGCTTCATGCGGAGGGCATAGCGGATTTTAATCCGCCCCCATCCCGCAAAGCGGAATTTGTCGTGGACAAAAGCACGGGCGTAGCGGGCCTCATCAAGATAACCGCCCGCCTGAAGGTAGTCAATAACGGCTTGTTTTTGGTCCTCGTCGAGCGTGGTAGCATCGAGTTTGGCGCGCACATCGGCCATACAACGCTCAGCGGCAGCACACCAGGCTGCCGCTTTCGCTTTTATCTTCTCATATTCCGCATTCATGCCCGCCCGCACATCAATATACCACGTGTACGGCTTTCACTTCGGCCACGCGGCCCAACGTGTCATAAACATAGACTACATAGTTGCCTGCCGGCAAATCCGAAATATCAATGGAGCAACTGCCAGCCGGAGTGGCAAGGGCGATGTCGCGGAGTTTCTGACTCAGCGTCTCATTGTACACCTGCACCCGGCGCATCAACCCGTCGGTCTGTACCCGGCATACCCGCTGTGCTGCCAAACGTTTGGTGAAGGTGAAGGACAACGGTTCGGTGAAGAGGTAGAGGTTGTCGATGTAGGTGATGCACGGAATCGGCATAGTCTGATTGTTCTTGGGCAGATCGATGGCCAACTGGCTCAAACGGTTGTTCATGGCCGACTTCTGTTCGGGCGTAAACATCACCTCAATGTGGTTCCATCCACAGGAAACCTCATACGACCCGAAATCACGATTCAGATTATTGTTACCGCCACGGATACTGAATGCCACCGGCTTTTCCGCCCAGATGTCAAAGCAGAAACCATGCTTGTCGGAAACATCAACCGCCGGCACTTGGAAGCCCAGGTGCGAAAGCCCGTTGTACTTGTAGGCATAATTGCCTGCAGTCACTTCTTCCAGCTGCGCCGTACCGGCAAAACCGAACAACACACCGTTGTTGGTCGTAAATGTCGCCACACCCGGTTCATAGCTGTCGCTGAAAAGCGAAATCACCGCATCCGCGTCATCGTCCGGATCAGCGGCAGCCTCCGCGGGAGCGGATGCGTCACAGCCTTCTACGGCATAGAAGTACCAGTTGTCCACATAGATGTTGTACGGCACTGTAGGCTGCGTGTTGCCCAAGTTCTGAACCGGATCCAACGAAGCACGGAAACAGTTGCACGCACCGTTGGCCATGTTGGCATAATCGGCTACGTTAAAGGCATTGAGCGGAATATCAAACGAATTCCATTGACCTAAGACAATTTCCTGCGATGGAATGGTATAATACTGTTCCTGCAAACCCACGCGCAGGTAACGGCTGTCAATGGTGCCGTTGTCCGGGAAGAAGATGTCCACATGCAGATAATCGTTGCCGGAAACATCGGTGAGCGCCCCATTGGTGCAATTGACCATAACCGTGTTGCTACCAGTACCCCTGGCGGCGAATTTCAAGACGTTCAAACCACCGGTGGTAGGAATCGTCGAACCCGTTGATTGGGAGTAATAGTTCAAATTGGTCAACTGATTGACCGTCCCGTACCGGGATACATACAGGTGCTTCACATCTCCTTCGTCATGCTGCGGTTCCGGAGAGTCCGGACACTGTCCGCACACATCGCGGGTGGAGATAAGCGTTCCGCCCTGGAACTTCATTTTGACGGCTGCCCCGTCCTGGTGTGTGAGTGTGATCTCAGTCAACTCATTGGCTCCCGGTGCGCGGCCCAGCGTAACATACAGATATTCAGCCGTAGCCGCCTGGATATTCGGGGTTACCGCACCGTCGGACGCACGGCCTTCAACCGTATAATGGGCGGCATTGCGGGCGTATTCCGTTCCATATCCTTCAAAATAGATCATGACACCGGCACCCTCAATACGGGTCGTGTTCTGCACATTGAGCATCTCTTTGGAGAATTCGCAGGTTTCGTCACCATTGTATATGAAATAATTGTCCATATATAAGGTGTAGGGGGTGTCAGGATACCCATCACCGATCATCGGAACAATGCAAAGACGATTGGTGTTGGATCTTCCAAACCTGCTGATAGGTACGTCAAAGCTGTTCCAGGCATTCAACGTGAGTGAGGTCTCATACACCGGCGTGCCATTGAGTTCCCCGCCCCAAACGGCGATTTTTGTAAGGGTACGGGTCACTGCATCATCCGGAATAAAAATGTCAACATGCAACTTGTCATAATCTCCGAAAGCAGCTCCGAGCCCATCCACCAGCCACAATATTCCTTTGTTGGAATTCGCACCACCGGCCATAGCGTACTTCTTTACCGTATGGCTACCATCAATGGCATAGGTGCCGTTCGCAGCATCCGACCATGCATCCCCTTGGTAGGCTCCGGCAATCTCTTCTCCATACTGCGTACTGTAAATGGACAGTACATCCTCCGAAAAATGTGTATAGGTCAGAGGTAAAGGCATGGTTGTAGCAGCATCCACCGTAGCCTCGGCTTCCTCCAAGCCCGACACTCCGGAGACCTTGAATGTGTAATCAACAGCACTGTTCAGTCCCGTCACCGTATAGGGAGACGTGGCTGTCGTCGAAGCCGTCGTCCAGTTGGTTCCGCCATCGGAACTGTATTGAACCGTATAGACGGAAGGATTAACTGAATACTCTGCAGGCGTCCAAGATAATTGGACACTACTTGTCGTCACAGACGATGCCGTTAAATAACGAATAGACGGGTCTGAGCTATTGAAAAAGTATAGGTTATCCAACAAAACCATATATGGGTTGGTAGCACCTGCTGAATATGTATTGTATCCACCTTGCCCAAAACGAAACCTTATGTTATGGATTTGAGTCTTATCCGCACTGGTAAAAGCTGACATGGGAATGTTAAAACTATTCCACACGCCCAATGTAAGATCATCCGTTATTTGATAAAATTGGTTGTTTTCCTGCAAGTCTACACTCAAATGGTCAACAGCTGCATATCCATCATTGGGAATATACAAGTCAACATGCAATGAATCATAACCACTTACATCACGATTCCCAAAATTAAGAAATATGCCATTTTGAGGCCACGCCGAAAGTCCCATGCTCGTATAATGCTTAACCGTTTGATGAGACGCCCCAACTTGTATATCATATGCACGGGTGTTGTCAGAGTGTCCAGCCGCTGACCAATAGTCCATAGTAGCACCTATGCAATTAGGAGTATTTGTTCCGCAGTAATTGCTACTATATATGGCATCGTAATCCGAATGCATTGGCACAGGAGCGTCACCTATGCTTTCATCGCAATAAGGCTTCTTCCAATCATTGGTATTAGCCATATTCACCTCGCCTCCATTTGCAAAAAGCACAT
>JAGDAS010000032.1 GCA_017959385.1 Paludibacteraceae bacterium | reverse complement strand
GTCTATATAGGCGCACACCGCGTTGCAGACCTCGGTGAGGTTGTGGGGCGCCATATTGGTGGCCAGACCCACGGCGATGCCGTTGCTGCCGTTGAGCAGCAGCACTGGGGCCTTGGCGGGCAGCACCACCGGCTCGGGGAGCGACTCGTCGAAGTTGGGGCGGAAATCCACGGTGTTCTTGTCGAGGTCGGCAAGGATATCCTCTGCCAGACGCTCCAGCTTGGCCTCGGTGTAACGCATAGCCGCCGGCGAGTCGCCGTCGATGCTGCCGAAGTTGCCCTGGCCGAACACCAGCGGGTAGCGCATACTCCACGGCTGTGCCAGACGCACCATTGCGTCATACACGCTGCTGTCGCCGTGGGGGTGGTATTTACCAAGGACGTCACCCACGATACGGGCCGACTTCTTGGTGCCACCGCCATAGCCCACGCCCAGCCCGTCCATACCGAAAAGCACGCGGCGGTGCACCGGTTTCATACCGTCCCTGACATCAGGAAGCGCACGGGAAACAATCACCGACATAGAATAATCTATGTAGGAGCTCTTCATCTCGCTCTCTATGTTTACAGGAATTATCCGTTCCTGAATATCATCCAATTCTTCTTCCATTAATTCGTAAAATAATTGTGTCTTGTAAGGGCGTAAAGTTAGTCATTTTTTCAGAGTCGGCAAAATGAAAATATCGCCTTTGATTAATTAATCGTATTGATTATTTTTGTAGATTAATAGTTAGTATGCGCAGATGAAGAAATGGGGTAAACTCATACTCGCGATCGTCGCCGCGTTGGTCGCCCTGGCCATCGGGGCGGTGGCGTTGTTGCAGGTTCCCCGTGTACAAAAGGCCATCTGCGACAAGATCACCGGCATCGTGAGCGAGAAGACGGGACTCGAGCTGGAGATAGGCGACATCCACTTCGCCCTGTTCGACAGGGTAATTGCCGGCGACATCTCACTCAAAGAGGGCGGCAAGACCATCCTGACCTGCGAGAAAGCATCGGTTTCGATATCTCCCCTGTCCGTTTTGAAGGGCAATTACAAGATCAACCGGCTGTCGCTGGACAACGGGGAATTCTACCCCTCGAACCTGCCCGTAATGAACAAAGACGACAGTACCGACAAGCCCTTCTCCCTGCCCGATTTGAAAGCCAGCATCGGCCACCTGAAGGTGAGCGATTTCAAGGTGGTCAACTACAATCCCTACGGAGAACACGTAAACCGCAAAAAGGACCCCCGTAAGATAGACTTCAACGACATTAACGTCACCGACCTCGACATCGACCTGAAGGATATCCTTTACGACGGTAAATCGGCCGCTCTGGAGATTCTCAACATTTCTTTCAGGGAACAGGTGAGCGGGATGGAGCTGAAGAATCTCTCGCTCAGGGCACAGTATGACGACAAGGGGCTTCACGTCTCCGATCTGAACTTCAAGGACAACGTCTCCGACATAAAGCTGCCCAGCGCCAACCTCTATTTTGACAGTTTCGACGATTTCCAATGCCTGGCGGACAGCGTCAGGATAGACGCCTCGCTCTACAAGGCACATTTCAATCTGGGTTCGCTGCACTACTTTCTGGACGACATCTCCTATATCAATCTGGACCTGATAATAGACGGCAAGGTCTCCGGCACCCTTTCCGATATCCGCACGGAGTCGCTCAAGGTGTGGTCGGGCTCCCGTGAGTCGTTCCTCGACCTGAGTGCCCACCTGGTGGGTCTGCCCGACGCTCGCAATACGATGGCCACTATCAAGGTCAACAACAGCCGCACTAATATGAGGGATATCGCCGAAATCGTGGCCCAGTGTACTCCTGAGGGGAATTTCAAAAAGAGCGACATCAACCGGCTGGCTCCCGGCACGCAACTCTCTTTCGTAGGGTCGCTGAACGGTTTCTTCGAAGATTTCGTGGCATACGGAGAGGTCAAAAGCAACCTGGGCGGATGCAAGGTGGATATCATTTGCCGCTCCGACTGGCCCGCGGGCTACGAAGTGCTCGGATTCGCTGACCTCAACGAGTTTGACCTGGGCCGTTTCCTTCAGGTGGACAATATGGGCAAGGTCACCTGCCACGCCTCCGCTTCGGGCCTGTTCGCCCCTATCCGGGAGAACACCGAATATTACATAGACGAGATAGCCATCCCAAAGTTTGAGTTCAACGGATACGCCTACAGCAACATATCCGCCGCTGGCAACTGGAAATACAACGAGTTCGAAGCCCGGCTGGTAAGCGCCGACCCCAACCTGAAGTTTATGCTGCAGGGAATCCTGGCCCCGTCATCTACCTCCGGCAGTGACCTGTTCCATCTCAAACTCTCACTGGGGCACGCCGACCTGTCTGCACTCAATTTTGACAAGCGTGATATTTCAAATGTCAGGCTCAACGCCGAGGCCGACATCACCAGGACAAAAGACGGCCGCCTGATGGGCAAGATTGACGTAACCGACATCCAGTGCAAGAGTCCCGACGGAACATTCGACCTCGACGATATAGAGGTCGTCACCATCAACGGCAAGGAACGCTACCTGCTGGCCGTCAACAGCAATATGCTCCGCGCAAGATACCGCGGCAGCGCCTTTGTCACATCTATTATACCCCAGGTAGAGGGCTTGGTAATGCTGGGCAAGCTGGACAATGTCGCAGCCAGGATGAAAAGCAACCTGGAGATGGGCAGCGACAGGTATGACCTGAGTCTCAAAGTGCTCGAAGCCAGCCGTCTGCTGGGATATCTCGCCCCTGGAACACATATCCACAACGGCACATCGGTAACACTCCGTTCCCCCGGAGACAGCACCGGTGTCGTCAAGCTCCAGTCTCCGCTGGTTGCAGTCAACAATATCTATGTGCAGGACCTTCAGGGCAGCTTGAATTTCTTTAAGGAATCGTCCGAGGCCGACATCGCGACCCAGATGATACGCATCGGGGACGTCACCCTCGGAGACAGCCGCCTCAAGGGCTCCTGCCGCGACAACGGCATTTCGGCAGATTTTGCATTCTGCAACGACCCCGATTCGCTGGATGCGGGCCACCTGAAGGCTCATCTGGCGTTCCCCGACCTCAGGGAGAGCAGTCAGAATATGCTGGTGTATCTGGATAAATCTTTTCTGCGCACAGGCGGCGAGCAGTGGAACATCGACCCTTCGTCGGTATTTCTGGCCGACAAACATATCACCGTCAACGACGTGAGCATCTACAACCACAACCAGGGAATCTACGCAAACGGCATACTCTCAGCCAGCAACCGGGACACCTGCTCGTTTGACATACGCGACCTGGACCTCTCCCTTGCCAACCTGCTTATGAAAAACCCGCTGAACATAAGCGGCACGCTCAATGGCAACGGCAAGGTGATAAGCGTCTTCTCACAGCCCGACGTGTTTGCCGACGTGGCGATCGATTCACTCTATCTCGCAGGGGAACAGATCGGACGCATCGAGGCCAGGAGCAATTGGGACGACACCCTTCGCAGGGTAAACCTCAACGCCGTCAACATTCTCGAAGGCAGCCGGGTGCTCACCGCGAACGGCTTCTACAACCCCGCCTCCGGCAAGGTTGACGCCTCTGTCGCCGCCAAGGAGTTCCCGCTGAACATTGCTGAGCCCTTCATATCGTCGCTCGCAACCGACGTCAGCGGACATCTGACCGGCGACATTTCCATTACCGGTCCACTGAACAATCCCGACGTCATGATGAAGCGGGGACACGTAGAGGCCTTCAGGGCCAGGCTGGACTATACCCAGGTGCCCTACACCCTGGACGGCTACGTAGACATCGACAGCAAAAAGATACTCCTTAGCGACTTTACCCTCAAGGACGAGGAGCACGGCAGCGGCAACATCACCGGAATCATCACCCACGACCACTTCAAAGATTTGTTCCTCGATATAAAGATACGGGCTCACGAGGTGCTGGGGTTCAACACCACTTACAACCAGAACGAGACATTCTACGGCAAGGCCTACGCTTCGGGCAGCATCAACATCGGCGGTCCGCTCACCGCGCTTGCCCTGAACCTGGACGTGGTCACCCAACGCGGCACCGAAGTCAGCATCCCTATCAAGTCGTCGGCGGCAACGCATTCGTCCATACTCACCTTCATAGATTCCACCGCTCCCAAGAAGAGGGTTTCGGCGCTGGATTCGCTCCTCAATCTGCACCGCGTCCAGATTGACACCGACAACGGCGCGCAGCAGGGTGCACTGAGCGTGTTCGCCCGCGTACGGGCAACCGACAACGCCCGGCTCAACCTGGAGATAGACAGCGACAACAATGACGCCCTGCGGGTCAACGGAAACGGCATCGTTGACCTCACCGTAAAGGACGGCAACTTCTCTATCCTGGGCGACTACACCGTGAGCGAAGGGGAATACAGCCTTGCGCTGCTGGGACTGGTAACGCGTGACTTCACCCTGGACCGGGGAAGCACAATACACTTTACCGGAGACATTATGCAGTCCGAACTCGATATGACGGCCGCATACAAGACAAAGGCTTCCATAACTCCGCTGATTGCGAACAACGGGGAGTCTTCGCTGCGCAGGCCCGTCAACTGCGGCATCCGTATAACCGACAAACTCTCCAACCCGAGCCTGAGTTTCACTATCAGGATAGACGACCTCGACCCTACGGTGGAAGCGCTCATAGAGGGGACGCTGAATACCGAAGAGAAAAGGATGCGGCAGTTCTTGGCATTGCTGATTTCAGGTTCGTTCATCCCCGACGAACAGAGCGGTATCGTGAACAATACTTCGGTGTCTTATTTCAACGCCACCGAAATTATGAGCAACCAACTCAATAGCATTCTCTCCCAGCTGGGCATTCCCATCGACCTCGGCTTCAACTACCAGCCTACCGAGACGGGACAGGATATTTTCGACGTGGCTATTTCCACGCAGCTTATGAACAACCGCGTGAGCGTCAACGGCAACATAGGAAACCGTCGCTATCTGACCAGCAACCGCGACGACATTGTGGGTGACATCGATGTGGACATCAAGCTCGGACGCCGCGACAAGACCCGCCTGAAACTCTTCTCCCACTCTGCCGACGAATACAGCAACTATCTGGACCAGACCCAGCGCAATGGCATCGGTATCTCCTACAAGGAGGAGTTCAATTCGTTCCGGGATATTTTCAGGAAGAAACGCCCGCCCCGTGGAACAGAAAAGGGAGATGCCCCGCACAGGACACCTCCCCGTAAAGGTAATTCTTCAGAATAATCAATCCATCGAATCCTGCTGCATCGTGAAGAGGAACTCCTCGTTGTCGCGGGTGCGCTCGAGGCGGCTCTTCATAAATTCCATGGCCTCTACCGAGTTCATGTCGGAGAGATACTTGCGCAGTATCCAGATTCGGTTCACGTGCTCCGGATTGTAGAGCAGGTCGTCGCGGCGGGTACTCGAGAGGGTGACATCCACGGCGGGGAATATACGCTTGTTGCTCAGCTTGCGGTCGAGCTGCAGCTCCAGATTGCCGGTGCCCTTGAATTCCTCGAAAATCACGTCGTCCATCTTTGACCCGGTCTCTGTAAGGGCCGTCGCCAGAATGGTGAGCGAACCACCGTTTTCTATGTTGCGGGCTGCGCCGAAGAAACGTTTCGGCTTATGCAAGGCGTTGGCGTCCACACCGCCCGAAAGTACCTTGCCCGATGCGGGCTGCACGGTGTTGTAGGCGCGCGCCAGACGGGTGATGGAGTCCAGGAGAATGACCACGTCGTGGCCGCATTCGACCAGACGGCGCGCCTTCTCCAGCACCATGTTGGCGACTTTGACGTGTTTTTCGGCCGGCTCGTCGAAGGTGGAGGAAACCACTTCCGCTTTAACGCTGCGCGCCATGTCGGTGACTTCCTCCGGACGTTCGTCAATGAGCAGAATGATCATATAGACTTCCGGGTGGTTCTCCAGAATGGCGTTGGCCAGTTCTTTGAGCAATACGGTTTTACCGGTTTTAGGCTGTGCGACAATCAGTCCGCGCTGTCCTTTGCCGATCGGCGAGAACAAATCAACGATACGGGTGGACATGGTGGTGCTGCGTCCTCCGTTCAAGGTGAACTTGTGGTCGGGGAAGAGCGGTGTGAGATGCTCAAAGGGTACGCGGTCGCGCACATACGCGGGATCCCGCCCGTTGATTTTGTCCACACGGACCAGCGGGAAATATTTTTCGCCTTCCTTGGGCGGTCGGATGGGACCGACCACGGTGTCGCCCGTCTTGAGTCCGAACAGACGGATCTGCGATTGCGACACGTACACGTCGTCGGGCGATGGAAAGTAGTTGTATTCAGGCGAACGCAGGAAGCCGTAGCCGTCCTGTACAATCTCCAACACACCGGTTCCGATGATGATGTCATCGAATTCATAGGGTTTTTCGCCGGATTCCTTGTGGAAATTCTGCTTGTCGCGGTTGTAATCTTTGTCGCGTTTCTTGTTTTCGCGTGCGGCCGGCGCCTCTTTCTTCTCCTCCGCAGCGGTTGGTTTCGCCATGACCGGATTCACCTCCTGCAGGTAATCGGGAATCTGTCCTACGGTTTCGGGCTCGGTCACGCGCGTTTCCCGGGCAAGGGTGTCGGGTTCGGGCTCGGGTTGCATGGCCTTGGCGGCCACTTCTTTGGAAATGATGTCTCCAATGCGGCGGCGGCGTTTTTTGACGGGTGTCTCCGCTGCGGCAGCGGTTGCCTCCACCGGTTCGGGTGCGGGTGTTTCGACAGGTCTTTCAAAAGGGATTTCTGGCGATTGTACAGCATCGGCCGGTTGTACGGCGCCTTCTTCGGGTTGTACCGCGCGCTTGCGCGGACGGCCTCTTTTAACAGGTTCTTCTGCCATGATAACAGTGTACTTTTTGCTTGGCGAAAAAGCGGATAAATGTGAAATAGACTTATGGATTTGTATGCGCAGGAAGAAATCCTGCCTGATCTTTCGACCACGCAAAGGTAGGCATTTTTTGTAATAGAACAACAAAAATCGGCATTTTTGTTTCGTTGTTTGTTTTTTATCGGGCGGGATGTATTAATTTTGTCCCGCATTTGACTACGGACTATGGAACAAGAGATGAAAGTGGCCATTCAAGGCGTGCGCGGTGCCTTCCATGAGGTGGCGGCGCGGGAGTTTTTTCAAAACAAACCGTTGGAAATCATAGAGAAACTCACGTTCGGCGAATTGCTCGACAGCGTAGTGGACGGTGACAGCGATTACGGCATTATCGCCATCGAGAACACCATAGCGGGCACCATCCATGCCAATTTGAAACTCCTGCGGCAGAAACGTGTGCGTATCTGTGGCGAGGTGTCCATCCGTATCCGGCAGGATCTGGTGGTGCTCCCCGGTACGAAACTGGAGGACCTGCGTGAGGTGCGCAGCCATTACATGGCCATCAACCAATCACGCGATTTTTTCCAGCAGTATCCGCAAATACGCTTGGTGGAGTGTGACGACACTGCATTGGCCATTAAGCAGATCAAGGAGGAGGGGGACCCGTCGGTGGGAGCTATCGGCGGTGAAATGGCCGCCCGTATATATGGTTTGGATGTGCTGGTTCCCGGCATTGAGACCAACAAGAAAAATTATACCCGTTTTCTGATCGTCAAACGCGAGGATCTGCCCGGGCTGGAGGCATACAACAAAGCTTCTCTGAGCATTGTGCTGTCTTCGCACATGGGCAGTCTCTCGCAGATTTTGAGTATCATCGCGTTCTACGGCATCGACCTGACCAAAATCGAATCCCTGCCGATTATCGGTGAGCCGTTGAACTATATGTTCTACATCGATGTCCGTTTTGAGCGGATGGAGCGTTATCACAATATGCTGACCGCCATCCGTCCTTTGCTCAAGGAACTGGACATACTGGGTGAGTACATGGCCGACGAATGTTCGTGGCAGCGTATTCACGACCAGTAAGGGTTACAACCTGACGCTGAATGCGGCCTTGAGCCACCATCCGGGTTGCAATACACCGCCCTGACCGTACCAGGTCCGGTTGGTCATGTTGGTGCAGCCCAGGTCGGCGTGCAGCCGGTCGTTCTCCCAGAATATTTTGCCGTCGAGCAGCCAACCGGCCGGTTGGTGCAGTGTACGGCCGCCGGGTATTTCCAGCGTTCCGTTCCGTTGCATATAGGTCAGTGTCCAGGCGGCACCCCATCCGTGGCCGAGGCCGTGCCGGATGCTCAGTACCGCTTTGTGACGCAGAAAATCAAGTGCATACAGCGACAGCCATGGGTCCGGCGTTTTGTCGTTGACACACAGTGCGTAGCTGAAACGCACCTCCTGCAGCCAGCGGTTGAGGCGGTACGAGGCCTGCACTTCGCAGCCGGTGCTGTTGACGGAGGTCCGGTTGGCGGCCTGCCAGACGGTCTCGTCCGGCGCTTTCACCCAGTCAATCAGATTTTTCCCCCAACGTCGGAATACGGCGGTCTGCACCTGCCAGCGCGTGTCGGTGTAGCTGGCGGACAAATCGATGTTCCAGGCGGTCTCGGCTTTGAGCGTCGGATTGGCCTGCTGGGCTGCGCTGTGGTAGTACAGATCGGTAAAGGTGGGCATCCGGACCGCCCGGTGGGCGCTTACACGGATTTGTCCGTGCCGGTTGAAACGCCATCCGGCCAGCACGCTTCCGCCGGCATTCCATCCGGCCATGCTGTTCCATTGGGCGTTCAGGGCCAGCGACAACGTCAAGTCGCGGATGGCGAAGCTTTGCGCCACCGAAGCCTCTGCGGTAAGCCGGTTCTTGTGGTAGGGCAGGTGCAGCCATTGGGGATGGACGAAGTCCGTTTCGACGGCCCTCGGATCCGGATCGCCCAATACGGTTGAGTGTACATCATCGTCGTGCAGCAGCAGGCCGATGAAGGTTTTCCCGATTTTGTAATGGCGGGTGGTCTGCAGGTGCAGCGATCCGCTGTTGGAGAGATGCAGGTTGGAGGGGGTGCCGCGGTGCCATTCGTACCGGTCGGAATTCATGCGCCACGAACCGCCCGCCTCATGCACCCAACGGCCTGTCCGCCATTGGTATTTTACGGAAGTGAAAGCCGTCCGGGTGGCGTCGTACTGGTCGGTGGAAAGGAGGGAGTAGAAGGCGTTGGCGCCGGCGTTTTTGGCCTGCAGCCCCAATTGGATGTCCCAGCCTTGTCCACTTGCTTCCGCAAATGCCTGGGCGGTCCACAGGTCGGTGTTGTCCATGTAACCGTCGCTGCGGTTGTACGACCCCGAAGCACTGCCCCGCCAGGAGCCCTTCCTCCATTGGGAGGCGGCATAAGGGTTGATCCAACCGTACATGCCGCCCGAAAGCCCGATGACGGTACGCTGCCGTTGTACGGGTTCCACAGGGCGGGTGATGATATTGACCGCGCCGGTGAAGGCTCCGGATCCGTAATAAACGGCTTCGGCTGCATCCAACACTTCGATGCGTTCGATCTGGGAGGGACTGACGGGCAGGTTGAGGGCGTAGTGGCCGGTCTGCGGGTCGGTGAGATTGACCCCGTTGACGAGAATCAGGGTCTGGTCGGCGGTACCGCCCCGCATGGTCAGATCGGCCTGCGCGCCGCAGGCACCCCGGGTGCGGACATCCAATCCAGGCAGGTAGTGGAGTAACTCGGTGGTGGTTTGGACGGGGAGCGCTTCCAGTGCTTCCCGATCCAGAACGGTGACCAGATGGTATGCGTTCAGTTGACGGCGGGAAACCTGGGGAAGCACCAACACCTCGTTCAAGTCGTCCGGCGCGTCGGCCGGCTCGGTGTCCGGATCGGATTCCCCGGCATAGGCGGCTGTCGCACTGAGGGCGATCAGCAGTCCCATAGCGGTCTTTTTGCCTGCCTTGAGCAGCTCCAGATCGGCGATCTCACCGGCTACACGGCCGATGGATACCTGCCGGTGCAAGGACGCGAAGGCGGCATAGGCTTTGCGGGAGAACCGACGGAACCGGTAAACGGAACTTGTTCGATAAATTTTTTTCATCGTGTCGGTAACTACAGGTTGTTGAATAATTGAAAACGGTTGCAAAGGTAACAAAAATTGTGCCCTACGGCAGTATTCTGTACGTATTTTGTTTGATATAGCCGGAAATTTAGCTATTTTTGTACCGATAAAGCAAGCTATGGAAAACCTCCCGCAACTTATTTTGGATTTGGCGCTGATCTTGTTCATTGCCGGTATCATGTCCATCGTTTTCAAGCGGTTGAGGCAGCCGGTGGTGCTCGGATACATTGTCGCCGGTTTTCTGGCGGGTCCTTACATGCCTTATACGCAGTCCATTGTGGATAGCGCTTCCATTTCCACCTGGGCCGACATCGGTGTGATCTTCCTTATGTTCTCTCTGGGATTGGAATTCAGTTTCAAAAAATTGTTCCAAATCGGAGCTACGCCCTTCATCGCGGTAGCATGCAGTTTGTTCTGTATGCTGTCGGTCGGGTTTGTGGTAAGCCAGTGCTTTGGATGGAGCCGCATGGACGGCATCTACCTGGGCGGTATGATGGCGATTGCCTCCACCAGCATCATTGTCAAAGCCTTCGACGAACTCGGAGTAAGGCAGCAGAAGTTTGCCACCTTGGTGTTCAGCGTACTGATTCTGGAGGACATCATTGCCATTGTGCTCATGCTGCTTTTCGGCACCTTGGGGGAAGGGAAGGGTGTGGACGGCGTCGGTTTGCTGGGCAGTCTGGTTTCCATGGCGTTTTATCTGGTGCTTTGGTTTTTGCTGGGGTTGTATCTCATTCCATTGTTTCTCAAGCAGTTTAAGGATATTCTCAATGACGAGACATTGCTGATTGTCAGTTTGTCGCTCTGCCTGCTTATGGTGGTGGTGGCCAGTTTCGCCGGTTTCTCGTCGGCTTTCGGCGCCTTTGTGATGGGATCCATTTTGGCCGAGACGGTTGAGTCGGAGCATATCGGAAGGCTGGTGAGCCCGATTAAGGACTTGTTTGCCGCTGTGTTCTTCGTGTCGGTCGGTATGATGATCGACCCCGCTATGCTTTTGCTGTATTGGAAACCGATATTGGTCATCACACTGGTGATGCTGGTGGTGCGCAGTATGGTGGAAACCTTTTCGTTCCTGTTGGGTGGTGTGGGCTTGCGTATGGCGATGCAATGCGGTTTCTGCTTGGCGCAGGTGGGAGAGTTCTCCTTTATCATCGCCACACTGGGTATCCGCCTGGGGGCGATCAGTGATTTTCTGTATCCCATCATTGTCTCCGTGGCGGTCATCACCACTTTCACCACGCCCTATATGATCCGCCTGGCCAAGCCTTTGGCCGAATGGATTGAACCGCGTCTTCCTGCCCGTATCCGGCGTTTGACAGCCCCCCGCAATGTGGGTAGCGAGAAGGTACATCATTCCCATCAGTGGCGGGCTTGGTTGGGTAAGATGTACCTGCCGGTGCTGGTGTACGGTGTGTTGTCCATCGCCGTGGCACTCTTGATGTATTATTATGCCTATCCGTTTATCCAGCATTGGATTCCGGCCGGTTGGGACCGCCGCGTGATGCTCTTGCTTGTGTTGTCGGCCGAATCCGTGTTCCTTTGGCCGTTGATGTTCAAAAATGTGCTGGAGGAGTCGAATGTCAAGTTGTGGTACGATCCGCAGTACAACCGGGCAGTCATCTTTGCCATGTGGCTGGTGCGCGTGCTGGTGGCGGTACTGATTCTGATTTTCAGTATCCGTGCCTTCTATCCGTCGCTCATGGCGGTCGGTGTGGGTGTCCTGCTGACGATGGGTGCGTTGTGGCTGTTCTCCCGCATGTACCGCAAGCAGATTGATCACATGGAGTCGGTGTTCTTCGGCAATCTCACCTCCAAGGACAAACAGCGGCATTCGGATGTTCCCGACTACATGGGCACTTTGCAGACCCAGGATATCCACTTGGCCGATGTGGTCATATCGCCCAATTCGTCCAGTTGCGGCAAGAGTATCCGCGATCTGAACTGGGGGCGGATGTTTGATGTGCACATTGTGGCCATTATCCGTAACGGACACCATTTGAATATTCCGTCGCCCGATTACCGTATTTTCCCCGACGACCGCCTGCAGGTGATTGGCAACGATGAAAATCTGAAGGAGTTCATAGAGGCGTTGGACAAGTCTGTCATCGAACATGAGCAAAGCGGCGATACCGACATGCAGTTGTATCAGTTGCGCGTGGATGCGTCGTCTTCGTTTGTCGGCGCCCGTATCGCGGATTGCGGTATCCGTTCGGAATACCATTGTATGATAGCCGGGGTGGACCGCGGTGCCGGACAGTTGCTCCATCCGTCGCCCGACTTGATTCTGCTGCAGGACGATGTTCTTTGGGTGGTGGGTGAACCCGGCCATGTGCGTCGTCTGCGGATTCCCTTGTGTGGCAGCGCCCAAGTACAATCCTGATTCCTTTTATCGGATAAGAATGCGGCTGATGCCGGAATGGTAGCGGTTGTCGTTGGTATCCGGCATTTTCTGCAGGTAGGATCTCAGCAGTTCGATGTCGGTCCAGCAGCTTTCCTGCACAAAGCGGCGGGGTTGGAAGAGATGACCGTTGCCCGCTTGTTTCAACAGATAGTCGATGGTGGCTACCGTATAGGTACACTCGGGAAGCAGGGGATGTCCGTCGGTTGTCCGTACGTTCTCCACATGGGGAGTCGGTTGCATGACCACCTCCATAGTCAGTCCGGAAACTTGTAGAAATCCGCCGAATGGTTGCGGTAACTGCAGAACACCGGCGTTCAGTTCGTCCAGCAGGGTCTGTCCGCTTACTTCCACTACACTGACTGTATTTCCGAACGGGAAAATCCCGTACAATTGCGTCATACGGATGCCGCCCGTCGGAAGCCCCGCCCGTATGGCACCGCCGTTGATCAGACCGATTTCCGCTCCTGTGCCTTCGCGCAAGGCATCGGCGCAGAAGTCGCCCATCGGGGTCTCTTTTCTTCGGACGTTTTTGTTATCCCGGCTGCCAGAAGCGAGCTCCTCAAACGGATTGTATCCCACCGGCGTTTGATCCATCTGTTCCAACTGCTGTCGGATCTCCGCAAGCAGGGAGTCTGCCGGCAGGTTGCGGCATCGGATGTCTGTAACGGGCACCAGTCGCCCGCGCGGTTTTCCTGTGCGGGGCAGGTCCACCCGGCCGATGTAGCGGAATCCGCTGCCGGTTGACAGCAGCAGTATCCGTTTCCCCCGCTTGTTCCGCAGCCGGCAGGGAGGCAGCAGGCTGTGGTCATGTCCGTCGAGCACCACATCGATACCGTGTGTCTGTGCAATCAATTGCCGGGAGGTGAGTAGCGGGTCACTGTGGTCGCCCAGATGGGAGAGCACGATGACGGTCTGCGCTCCCTGTTTCCGAAGTTCGTCCACACAGTGTTGTACGATGGCGGTGCAGTGGTTTCCTCCGAAGGTCAGGTGGTTGAAATAGGCGGATGAAGTGTTGTTGGGGACGGAGGGAGTGGTGATTCCGATGAATCCGATCTTTCTTCCTCCGTAATCCTGCAGTGTGCAGGGGGGGTACACGGGAGTACTGTCGGGCAGGGACAGGTAATTGCAGCAGAGTATGCGGTCGGACAAGGGGGCCAGCGCTTCCTGCAGATGACGGATGCCGTAATCGAACTCGTGGTTGCCCAGTGTGATCCAATCATAGGGTACGGACTGCATCAGCCGCACCGGCCAGATTCCCTGTGAAATGGTGCCCGAGGCATTCCCGGTCAGAAAGTCGCCACAACTGAGAGCTATAACGTAGGGATGGTCCTCCTGCAGCGAATCCTTCAATGCGGCCATGCGTGCATACCCTTCAACCGCGCAGTGTACATCGTTGTCGAACAGCAGAACGACCGGCTCGGACGCCTCCATACGGAAGGCGGCCAACCAGCAGAGTACCAGGCAGACGATCCGGCAGTGGTCAGACATAGGCGGTGATTTCGGCGCCAGGGTAATAATGGGCAAGGATTTCGCGATAGCCGAATCCCTGGGTGGCCATGACGGCTGCACCGATCTGGCACAGTCCGACACCATGCCCCCAACCGGCTCCGCGCAGCAGGAACCCGCCGTCGGCGGTACGGTCCACAATCAGGCAGGAACTGTACAGATGACTTTCCGACAGCCATTTGCGTATCTCCAACTCCTTGCCGACCACAACGGTTCTTCGGGATCCTTCGATCCGTAATTCCTCGATACGTCCCGAGGGGCCCCGTTTCAGGGCTGTCAGTTGACGGATTTCTCCGAAATCAATGCCCGATTTGCGTTGCAGCAGGTCGTGCAGCTGCCGGGGGGTGTAACGCACCTCCCAGCGGAAAAAGTCGGTGGTTGACTGGTCGTATCGGTTGAGCACCTGCGTTAGGATTTTGGCATCGCGCGTGTTGCAATAGGCGGTGGGTTCGGACAGAATGAACGCCCGCACATCCTCTTCCCGGGTGAGGTCGAAGGTGTTGCCGGCCGGGTTGTCGGCAATGCTTTTCAAGTAAGGCGGGTTGACCGGCGCCCAGCAGGTACTGAACAGTTCGGTGACGCCTCCGCAGCTTTTGTAGAAGCGTGCATCGCAGATGTCCCCTTGGTAGGTGAGCATTTCGCCGCGGGTGGCTTTTATCGCTTCGGCCACAGCCGGAGTGTCGATTCTTCCGATGCCCTGATAGCGCTGGCAATGGTCGTCGGCGCACAGATCGAACAGCGTATGGCTGTCGTGTTCGTACCAACGGATGATCCGGTCGGCCCGTTCGTCGGTACGGGGCGCCGGGTGGGAGGGATGGGTGACTTGGAACATGGCCCATGAACGGGAAATGACGGCATGGGCCTTGAGCAGTTCGGGGTGTGCATGGGCGTTCATCTCGGACGATATGACCGAATAGATGTAATCCTCCAGGGAAATGAGGTTGACGGCGATCCAGTGGCCCTGCCCGTCCGACTTGCATTCGAGCGCCCCACGGAAACGCTGTGTTTCTTCCTGTTGCCAATGGAATTGCACGCCGATGGTGACGTGCTGCAGTTCAAAAAAACAGTCCGCGTCGGCCGGTTCCAGCAGTAGGGGCTGGCTGAGTGTCATGTCGCCCGTGTAGCTCCGGCCTTGTGCGGTGTAGGTGCCGTGCAGGCGGACTTGCAGGCGGTCGAGTGTGCAGATGCCTATGCGCAGTGTGGTGTTCATAATCGGGATACTTGTCGGTAAATGTCGCGGATGTCGTCGGCGGTGATCCGGTCAAAGTCGCTTTCACGGGTGATGACCAGCGTACCGGTCATGTCAATGGCCCCGGGGCTGATGAGCAGACTGCCGTCGTAATATTGGGTCGGACGGTGGGTCTTGCGTGGGAAAACCGTCAGGGTCCATCGCTGAGCGTCGTAGCGGACAAAGAAATTGCACAGGCGGTCATCCCAGCCGGTGGATTTCCAAGCCTGCAGCAATGCCTCCGGCCGGTCGCCGCTCCAGCTGCTACGGGCTACAAGCGGGGTGGATGCTTCGATGGGAAGGGGGTAGTAGTCGGTATTGGTCAATTGGAAATGGAAATGGTCCGGTGCGGATGCGCCGGCGTTGGCGCCGTTGAACAGCAGGGTGTAGTGCGGGAAAGCCTTGGCCAGCTGTAGAAAATCCAACAGAGAGGTTTCGTCCAACTGCTGGGGCCTGTGTTCCCGGGCTGCCAAAGTCAGATGGACCGGTGTGATCGGGAACGGGTTGACCAGCAGTACGTATTTTCCGAAAAGGTCGGCCGATATCTGCTCGGGCGGACGTTGCTGCGGGCAGAGGAAACAGGGACGTTCGGCCAGAGTTTTCGCATCCAATTTGGCTTGCGACGAAACGGCGCGCGCCGGGTTGAACTGCAGACGGACCGGAATCCCGTCCACTGTCAGTGTGCGGTTGCGGACCTGGCTGAGTGCGTCATAATTGCGCCGTGCCAACGGCCAGCAGGCCAGTTGTTGTTCGATAAATGCAGGTATTTCCAAAGGCATAGTCGGGCGGGGGTAAAAAGAAAGGGAGTTGTAACTCCCTTCCTTCGTGTGTGTTATGAGGATTACTCGTTAACAGCGCGGGGGTTGCGGTCGGCGCGCTCGTGCGCTTCCACCACGGCTACCGGGCGGCCCTTGATTTCCTTCTGGTTCAGGCCCTCAATAGCGGCTTTCGCCTCGTCATCGTTCGGCATTTCCACGAAACCGAAGCCCTTGCTGCGTCCCGAAAATTTGTCCTTGATCACGCGGGCGGAGGAAACTTCACCAAACGCTTCGAAAGCACTCTTCAACTCGTCGTCGTTCACCTTGAAAGACAGACTTCCAACAAAAATATTCATTCAAAATAAAATTAAGAGGATAGGTTTTATCCCCGGTTAGTAACTGACCCTTGCGGGCTCTAATGAAAACATTTTCAAAGATACGGTTTTTTTGTCAGAATACAACGATGTGGAGCATATTTTTATTTGCATAGACCCATCCTTTCGCATTATACAGGAAAGGGCCGTCCGCCGCTACGGGGAATCCCGCATACTCCGAACCGTCCGTTACCGATCTCAGGTGCAGCCTTCCGCCTTCCTTGTAGGCGGCGTATCCGTTGTCCAGCACGGCTTTCCCTTGGAGGGAACCATCCCATTTCTGCAACACATCGCCATCCTGATTGTACAGATCCACGCTTTGGCTGTCGCCGAGCAGGAGGATCCCGCCTTGCTGTAGGAACGTGTGTTCCGGACGGTAGGAACGGTCCAATGCCGCTGAAGTGCGTTTGCCGTCGGTTCCCAGGTATTGCAGTGTACCGTCCGTCCCGCTGGTGATGAAACGACGGGTGCCGCCTACCGCCTCCAGGTACACGGGATTGCCGGAACAGGGCATGGGGGGTGCGGGTTGCACGCGGATGCGTCCCCGACGGTCCACTACCGACAGTTTGCCGGCCGATTGAATGGTCAGATAGTCTTTCCCGTCGGCCGAGAAATGGGCAACGGGGGCGTCGATGGGATGTCCGGTCGGCTTGAACGACCAATCCTTCGGACGGGTGCCGTCGTTTTTGTAGAGCAGCACACTGCCGTCGGTCGTTCCGATGAAGAACCGGTAGTCCTTGTTGCCCTCATAGTCCACGACACTCAGTCCGCCTGCTGTTTTTTTACCCAATTTCCTGGGATATCCTTTCACATGACGGCCGTTGCGGTCGATCAGGTAGAATTGGGTGCCGGTGGTGAAGGCCATCTGCAGTTTGCCGTTGCGCAGGATGTCAACGGTATGGATGTCTCCGACAATGCGTTCCTTCAGTACGGCTTTCCAAAGAATTTTTGCCTTGCCGCCGGATGTGCCGGGCAGGGCGATCAGGTAGAGTTGGTTGCGGGTGTCCTGCACCACTACTTCGGTGGCTCCCGTGTTGTGGTTGGTGAACCATGCGGGGCGGATGGCCGCCGGAGCATCCAGTTTCACCGTATAGACCACGGCGTCCGATCGGAGTTTCAAGGCATCGTTGCCGCCATCCGCTGCTGTTCCGGTTGTGTCCTTTGTCTGTCCGCCGGGTGTTTCGGCAGCGGCGGCCGGTTCCGTAGCGGGGGCGGCGGGCAGGGGCAGCCGTACTTTTCCGTTCCCGGTCTGTTGGAGCAGAATGTGCTGGTAATCCATGCCGTACAGTTCATGATCTGTCTGGATGCTCAGCGCTTGGAAAGCACCCAGTTGGACGAGCCAGTCGGCGTGGCGGGATAGAAACTCAGGTGTGAGGAAATGATCGGCATGGCGGATGAGATAACCCAGATCCAGCCATCCCGATTCCGAACAGGTGGACTGCAGTCCGCCCTGCAGTGCTTGGTAGGCTCCCGTTTGGCTGAGGTGTTGTCCTTTCCCGGCCGAAGACAGGCATTTTTTCAGTAATGTGGCATCAGAACAAAGGTAGAGCAGATTGCCCGCAATGCCCAGGTGTTCTTCGGGGAAGGTGAATGCTTCTCCCAGCAGGTGTCCTGCCCATCCGTTGGCAGCAAACCGGTAGCCCGACTCCAGTTTGTCTGCATGCAGTCCTTCCGCCAGATTGCGCAGTACGGTGGCGGCCGCCTCACCGTCTTTGAGTTGGATAACCAGCAGTCCGCCGTCGGGGCAGGCGGCCAGGGCATAGCCCCCCTGCATGAATGTCTGCAGCAGCAGCCGGGGCGATTCGCCGCTGGCGCTCGTCCAAGCGCTTTCCTCTTCGGGCAGGGTAAAGGTGGAGTCGGTTTGGTGGCTTTGGAACCAGTAACAAGAGGAGGGCAGATGCTCGGCGGCATTCCAGGGGGACCCCCCATCGTTTTCACCCGCTTGTGCGGAGAAGCCGCCCAATGTCCAGCGTCCGCGGTTGCCTTCCCAATCCAACACCATCCACCCCTCGTAGGTACCGATTTGCGGTCGCCGGCCGTTTTGCCAGTGGGGAGCCATGGCATTGCGCCATCCGTTGAGGTCCAGCAGCAGGTTGGCGGCCACCCGCCGGTTGGCGGTGCTTTCCAACCGACAGAGCAGGGAATCTTTCGTCAGCGATGAGCCGCCGGCCGGCAGGGAGGTCCGGCTGGCCTCCAGCAATGCTGCATCCGGACTCAGTGCCGTGATGCCGTCCGTTTGGTAAAAGTGAAAACCATTCAATCTTTTCAACAGGGGGTCGAATGTCCGACTGTCCTCTTGCGAGGACTTGGTACATATCAATGGGGTCAGTCGCTCTTCGCCGCCATTTTCCGTCAGGTACCAGGCCACTGCCCAAGTACGGTTGGCCAGACGGGCGTACAATTCGGGGGCGGATTCGCTCAGTGTGTCGAGTTTTTCCAACAAACCGCGCATGGGGGAGGAAACACCGCATTCCGTCCAATAGGACCATACGGTGTTGTTGTACAGCATTTGACGGCGCAGATCGTCCGGATGGTTGATTCGCAGCAGGGTGACGGGGTGTCCCGGGAAGACGGAGAGCAGGTTGCGGTCGGTGGAAGTGACCGAACCGCGCAGGGAGAGGAATCCCCACAGTCCGATGCCGATGGCAGTCAAGGCGACGGCGGTAATAACGAGCAGGTTTCGTTTCATGGTTCTAACGGTGTTTGATGGTACAGCAGTACGGCTGACCGGTCTTGCCAAATGGTGTCACATTGGCTGCAAAAATATTGTATATCAGGGGTTTCTTTCAATTCCCATCCCGATGTCTTCCGAACTTTCAGGATGTAGGGCGAAGCCTGCATTTTCTGCAGCATCAGCGTTTCGGTCAATACCAGCGGACCGTAACTGTAGCAGTATCGCCCGTTCAATACCGGCGGTTTCCGTCCGGTCAGGTAGTAGAGTCCGAAGTGTGTTGCGTTGAAGACCAGCAATGCGGAATCCGGGGAGACGTGGCTTCGGACGGTTTCCGCCAGTACCTGTTGCCTTTGTTTGCGGATACCGTAGGTGGTGTATCCGGCCGTCCGGGAAAGCAACCAGCCTACACCCAACAGGGCAAGGCATCCCCACACAGCCAATTCGGTCCGCCCCTGCTCCCGCATCCATGCGCCGGTCAGGGAGGTGCCTATGGCGGCAAATGCGAACAGGTACTGGAAATAGTGGTCGCCGCTGCTGAAATAAAATTGGCCGCTGAATCCGGCGATGCCCGCCAGGCAGAGCAGCATCCAACGGATACGTCCGCGGGTGCGGTACAAGGGCGGCAGGAGTGCGGTCAGCAGCGCGGGGAAAGCCAGTAGGAACAAAGCCCTCCAAGCTCCGGGCATGTAGCGTAGCGGTCCCAGCTTGGCGTAACGGATCCGAGCGATGTCATTGCTGCCGTACGAGGAGCCGGTAACCGATATGAATCCGGGTTCCCACCCGTAGAGAAGCGCGAAGGCGGCCGCTCCGCCCGCCAAAAACCACAGTGCGCCCGAAACCGCGTTTTCCCTGCGGGTCAGCAGCATCCAAAGGCACAAAGGGGTGAACCCCAATCCGTATTGTTTGAATCCGAAGGCGCAAAGACACAACATGCCGGCCAACAGGAACCGCCAGGGGGTGGATTGGGGGCGTACGGTCAGCCACAAGGCCGCCATGCCGCAGAAGAGGGAGGGCGCTTCCGGCAGTACGGCATCCCCTTGTACGGCAAATGCGGAGAGGTAGAACAGCCAGGCGGCAAACGCTCCCCACCGACGGCTGCCGGTGGCATTTTGCGTAAGCAGGAAAATCCATCCGGCCACGCCGGCGAGCAGGCACAGGTGCAGGGCCAGCCAGATTTCATAGTGTGAACCGATGCCCGTGAGCCGCTCTATCCACAGGAGCAGGTGGGGGAACAGCGGCGTGTATCCGAAACCGATGTCGGTGTACAGCCGGCATCCCTCCTGCATGCGTTGCATGATGGACAGGTGGTATCCGCTGTCGCAAAATACAGGAGCCTCCACCAGTGTCCGTACGGAAAGCAGGAGGACGATGCCTGCAGCCCCCAGCCATAGGAGCGTTTCGCCCGTTTTTACGTATGTTGGTTTGAGATTAGAAAGCATAACCGAATCCCCATTCTACAAATTCCAATTTCTGCAGATGGGTTTTGAAACTGATGTTACAGAGCAGGTGCGGTGTGATGTAGTACTTGGTGCTGACCCGTAGATAGCACCAGCCGTCTTCCTTGTCGATGTCATAGGCATAGAGCCAGGGTTTCCGTACCGGGCCCTCCTTGGCCTTGGCATAGGGCTCCGCGCACTTGACGGGATCGTACAGGTAGGCACCTACGCCCAGTCCGATGTGCAGCCGTCCGACGATGAGTTCGTTCGTAATGTTGAGCCCCACCCGGAAGCGGTCGGCCGGCCGGTTGGTCTCCAGGTAGGTGCGCTTGAAATGCGTGTAGGTGTTGTCCACCGTTTCCCGGTATCCACCGTCGTAGAAGGCGTCCACGCCCAGGCCGACCCGGTGTTTGGTGCAGGTTTGGTAATAGGCGGCTGCCGATAGGGAGGCGCAGCCGAAGGTGCGGTCGTCCTTGTAATAGAGTTTCCGGGCACCGCCGCAGGCGATGATCTCCCCCTGCCATCTGCGTCCGATGCTGTCCGTCACCGTTCCTTCCGGGCGGGGCCGGAAGACGGGGAGATACTTGACACCCACATAACCGTCCAACAGGTTGAATCCGGAGTTCGGCTGTGCCAGACTTCCGCTGGAATAGTGGTTCCATGCGGCTTCGAGTGTGAGATGCCATTGCCGTGCCAGACGGATGTCCAGGTCGAGACCGGCGTTTAGATTGAATACAACCGGACTAGCCAGGGCGAAGTTGTTCTCTCCGGCCATCTCCTTGAGCGGACGTCCGTCGGTCATGGCGCGTGGCAGATCGGTCGGCCGGGTGTTGAAACCGACGCCCTCGCCCAGACGGATGTGCAGCAGCAACCGCTCATTGCGGACAATCGGCAGATTGAGATAGGGGTACAGGCCGACCAGCTGGCCGGTAATGTCCGGATTGTGCAAGTCCAGCACCTGGAGGGCGATGCCTACATCCGGGTACTTCCAGTCCCGCTGCCAGGACTTCCGGCCGGAAAAGTTGTACTCAAACGCAATTTCCCCGCCCAGTACAGGACCCTTGACCAGGGGTGCGATGATGGTTTTGTCGTGGGGATAGATCCAACCGCCGGCAACAGCCGCCTTGACATGATACGGGGCGTATTCCTGCGCCTGCGCCGTGGCCAGCAGTGTGAGCAGACCGGCAAGCAGGAACCAGCGCGATTTTGTGTTCATGTCAAGTAAATTTTGTATCTTTGCGCACAAAGATAGTGAAATTAAATGAGAGTGTTGCTAAAAAAGGAAACCGCCGCTTTTTTTTCGTCCGCCACAGGTATAGTGGCCATCGGCGTGTTCCTGTTGCTGACCGGGGCGTTCCTCTGGTGGATACCCGGTTCGTCCAATGTGCTTGAGTCCGGCTATGCCAACCTCGACGGGCTGTTCGCCCTGGCCCCGTGGCTGTATCTGTTCCTGATCCCCGCACTGACCATGCGGCTGTTTCCTGATGAGAAGCGCAACGGTACCATGGAGTTGCTGCTTACCCATCCGGTCAGCCGTTGGCAGATTGTTCTGGCCAAATACCTCGCCGCCTGGTTGGTAGCGGTGGTGGCTCTGTTGCTGACCTGCGTTTACATGGTCTCCGTCTGCTGTTTGGGCGCTCCGTTTGCCAATATGGATTTCGGTGCCTATTGGGGTTCGTTCATCGGACTGGTGCTGCTGGCGGCGGTCTATGTGGCGGTCGGCACCTGTGCGTCGGCGCTGACCGACAATCCGGTCGTAGCCTTTCTGGCAGGCGCTTTGTTCTGCTTCCTGATGTACTACGGGTTTGATCTGCTCGCATTGCTGCTGCCGGGTGCCGCATTGCAGGATGCTGTGGTCCGGCTGGGCATTGCGTCGCATTACGAGTCGATGAGCCGCGGCGTGATCGATACGCGCGACCTGCTCTATTTCGCCACGGTGGTGCTTTTGTTCCTGGGAGGCGCTTACAAGGCTTTCGGGGGCGGTTTTTCCCGCAAGGTCCTGATCGCCGTTGCTGTCGTGATGTTGGTGGATACGGCCGGTGCGTTCGTTTTCACGCGTTTGGATCTGACCAGCGAGAAGCGTTACACCCTTTCGGAAAATACCAAAACATTACTGCGTTCGACCGATGAGCCGGTAGAGGCGGTGATTTATCTGGATGGCGATTTGAACATGGGTTTCCTACGGCTGAAAAAGTCGGTCCGGGAATTGCTGTCCGAACTGCGCGTCTATGCAGGCGGCACATTCGAATTCACCTTTGTCAATCCTTCCGAAGCGGCCGGTGAAGAGGAACGGCAACAGCAGTATGCCCGTCTGGCCGCGCAGGGGATGCAGCCCACCATGGTGCACGACCGCGACAGTGAAGGGCGTATCCAGCAGAAGATCATCTTCCCGTGGATGCGGCTGCGGGTGGGCGGTGATACGCTGAATGTCTGCCTGTTACAGAATATTTCCGGTAATTCCGGCGAGGAGAATCTGAATGTGTCCATCGAGTCGCTGGAGTATGTGGTTACCGACGCCATCCGGGTGCTGACCAACCGGCATCCGCTGAAAATCGCCTTCCTGGAAGGACACGGAGAACTCCCGGAGGCCTATGTGTACGACTTGTCCGACCGTTTGGCGCGCTATTATCAGGTGGACCGCGGTGTGCTGGGCGCCGACGCCTCTGTGCTTGATGATTACCGCGTGGTGATTGTGGCGGCTCCGCAGGAGGGTTTCTCCGAGCGCGACAAGTTCATTCTTGACCAGTATATCATGCGCGGCGGACGGGTGCTTTGGCTGATTGACGGCGTAGTGTACCGCCATGTGGAGGATCAGCAGGTGGTGATGGCGAATGCCACACGCCTGGAAGATCTGCTGTTTACCTATGGTGTGCGGATCGCGCCGGTGCTGGTGTCGGATGTGCAGTGCGCCTATGTACCGGTCAATATGGCCGGGGAGGGCGAAGAGGCGCAGTTTGAGGCGGTACCATGGTATTATGCACCGTTGCTGATGCCGTCCCCCCATAGTATGATAACCAAAAACACGGCGCCGGTCAAGGCCGATTTCGCCTCGGCGCTTGAATTTGTCGGCGAACCGACAGCGTCGCTCAAGCGGGAGGTGCTCCTGATTACCTCTGATCATGCCGGGGTGGAGTCGGTCCCCATGCTGCTCGATATGGACTTTGTTGTCGGTCTGGCGCCGGACGACTCCTCTTTCTTCGCCAATTGGGTCCTCCCTGTGGCGGTGTCGCTCGAAGGCACGTTTCCTTCGGTTTTTAGCGGACGTATGGTGCCGGAAAATGTGGAGCATGCAGATTCCAAACCATTGACCAGCAGTAAGTTTACTAAAATGATTGTCGTAGCCGACGGCGATATCGCGGCCAATGAGGTGATCGGCCGCGGACAGCAGACGCAGACCCTTCCTCTGGGCTACGACCGCTACATGGACAAGCGTTTCGGCAATGCCGATTTTCTGGTCAATGCAGTCAATTACCTGGCCGATGACGAAGGGTGGTTGGACTTGCGCGGACGCGAGCTGCAGATCCGGTTGTTGGACAAAACCCGGATATCGCGTTACCGGCTGCACTGGCAGGTGTTCAATACACTGTTTCCGATCCTGTTGTTGATAACTTTCGGCGGTGTTTGCCAGTGGATACGCAGAAAAAAGTACAAAAAATGAGGTGAGTATCAAAAATGATTGTATATTTGCGCGTTATAATTACGGATGTTATAAAATTTTGAATTATGAAGTTT
>JAGDAS010000031.1 GCA_017959385.1 Paludibacteraceae bacterium | reverse complement strand
GGAAGAGATCAAAAAGCTCAACAACTGGACCAGCGATAATGACCTCAGCAAGATCTATGTCGGACAGAAGATTTATCTGCCGATGACCACCAACACTGCCGCACAGAGCACGACACTGCCCGGCATAACAACGCCCACAGCCACTGTCAACACGCAGACTGCTGCACCCAGTGCCGGCGACAAACTGGAATATTATATTGTTACGCATAAGATGGCACGCGGCGAAACCGTGAACGGGGTCTGCGATGAACTCGGCGCAAAGTATTCCCCGAAAGTGTCTGACATTGTGAAAGCGCTGAACAACCTCACAAACCTCAGCAGCGTGCAGGCCGGGAAGGAATACTACTTCCCCTCCACGAGCCCCTACAACGCAAGCTATGCGCTCTATTCCCACACCATCGTTTCGGGTGATACAACTTCCAAACTCTGCAACGCTTACGGCGTCCGCTATGAGAACGTAAAGGAACTTCTGGAGCGTCTGAATCCGAGCTTCAAGCTTACCTCCATTCCGGTCGGCAAGAAGATTTATCTGATCGGGACAACATCCTACATCCCCGCACCTGCCACGCCTGCCCCCACAACCCCCACTCCGACCAATCCCACGCCTGCTCCCGTAACCGGGTATAACGGATCCTACCAGGCCGTTGACCAGCGCGCAACCATCGAAATCTCAGGGACAGCACAGGCAAGCACTGTAAAAGTGCACTGGGCAGGCAGCGCGTTCGATTCGGTTGACTGGGTTTTCCAGGGTGCCTTCAATGAAAGCGGGCTGATGGAGTACAACAACTGCACCAAATCCACTACGAAATACAATGAAGCAGGCGCTGCAGCCAGAACCATCAATTACCAGAACGGTACCGGCTGGCTCTACTACGTCAACGGTGCCCTTTACTGGTATGACAATCAGGAAAATGCCGGCAACGGCTTCTATTTCACGAGAGTGAAATAAAACGTAAAAATCGGAATTACAGCGAACCGGGAGTCATGGCTTCTGGTTCGTTTTGTCTTCTTATTGACAAAAACAGGAAAACAGGATATTGTAATTGTCAAGGGATCTTTTATTCAAAAACAAACTAACTTGAAAAGGACGTGAAGTAATGTTAAAAGACAAAGCCTATGAATACTTTATCACCAAAGACCACAACTGTGCAGAGACAGCCCTGCTGGCCATCAGCGAAGAGTACGGGCTCGGCATCGGCCCGGAAGAGATGAAGCTGGTCAGTGCCTTCGGCGGAGGTATGGGCTGCCAGATGCTCTGCGGGGTTCTGGCGGGGAGTATGGCAGCGCTCGGCAAAATGGCCGTAAACGGCAGAGCCCATGCGACCGAGAATTTCGGTCCGCTCTGCGCCGGGCTTTTCGAAGCTTTCAAAGCTAAGCTCGGCAGCGTAAAATGCTCCGAATTGAAGAAGCTGTACCGCAATGACGAGGTGCGCTGCCTTAAGACCGTAGAGCTGGGCCTGGAAGTGTTTGAAGCCTACGCAAAGGAAAAGGGGCTCGTGCCCGCAAAAGAGTAAAACAGCAACAGGAAAGGGAACAGTATGAAGGTAGTTATTATCGGCGGCGTAGCAGGCGGCGCAACTACGGCAGCGCGGTTGCGGAGGCTGGATGAGAGTGCAGAGATTGTCATTCTGGAACGGGGAAACTTCATCTCCTATGCCAATTGCGGGCTGCCCTATTTTGTAGGCGGAACGATAGAGGATCGGGAGGATCTGGAATTGCAGACTCCGGCGTCTTTCAATGCCAGATTCGCAGTAGACGTGCGTGCCAGGGCAGAGGCGGTAAAAATCGACACCGCTGCAAAAACCGTGACGGTCCGAAACCTGGACAGCGGAGTGGAAACCCTGGAATCCTATGACAACCTAGTAATCGCACCGGGTGCCTCGGCAAACATTCCGGCCTTTGTCCCGCAGGACGATGAAAGGATCTTCACTCTTCGCACCATTCCGGACGCAGTTCGGATCAAAGAGTATGTCGTGATGAAAAAGCCAAAGACGGCCGTTGTCGTCGGAGGCGGCTTTATCGGGCTGGAAGTGGCGGAAAATCTGATCGAGTGCGGCCTGGACGTGACGCTGGTCGGAAGGGCGTCCCACGTTCTGCCGAATATTGACACCGATGTGGCGTGGGATGTACACCGCCATCTGAAGCAGAACGGCCTGAAACTGAAATGTGGCGTAAGCCTGAACGGAATCACCAGGGATGAGAAAAGCCTGATCGTGGAAACCAGTGCAGGCATATTGGAGACAGACTTTCTGGTTATGGCGGCAGGGATCAGGCCGGATAGCAGAATTGCCTCCGATGCGGGCATAGAATGCGACGCGCAGGGCTATATCCTGGTAGATGAGGCCATGCGGACTTCCGCGGAAAACGTCTATGCAGTGGGCGACGCTGTAGCGATTAAAGAGTATCTCAGCGGAAGCAGCGCTCATGTAGCGCTGGCCGGGCCGGCAAACCGCCAGGCACGCATTGTTGCAGACCGGATTGCCGGGATTCCCTCTTCCTATCAGGGGAGCCAGCGATCCTTTATCATCAAGCTCTTTGACAAAACACTTGCTGCCACCGGCATGACAGAGAAGTTTGCCCTTTCCCAGGGTTTTGACTGTGAGAAGGTGCATCTGTATCTGGGCAGCCACGCCGGATACTATCCCGGTGCGAACATGATCGCCATCAAGCTCCTGTTTGAGAAAAACACCGGCAAAGTTCTGGGAGGACAGTTCTTCGGTGCCGATGG
>JAGDAS010000030.1 GCA_017959385.1 Paludibacteraceae bacterium | reverse complement strand
GGCATCGAAGACGATGTCACGAATACCCGTCGTGGTTTCGTAGACATCCGTCACACGGCCGTCCACCCTTACGATGGTCTCCACCTTGTAAAGATAAGGATCTGTGGGGCTCCACAGATGAGGTTTATCCAGCATGAGCGTCTGCTTGCAACCGAGCGTCTGCTTGGCCAGCAAACGCAGCGACACGGCATCGGTTCTGCCGACCTCGCGGCCTTCAGCATCCAGCAACCGCTGTTCAACATCGCAGTCCTGAGGAGCCAACGCGTGATTGTTCACCTCGGTTTCTATGGTGACTACCGCCTTGTCGTACGGTGCCTCCAGGTCTGCATGGACAAACGTGCCGAAAGGCGCCACACTGACGGCCGCCGACTTCACCAGCCACACATCGCGGTAGATGCCTGCCCCCTCGTAGAACCAGCCTTCTTCCAGAGAGGCATCCGCACGGACACAAATCAGGTTTTCGCCGCCATAATTAACATACTCCGTCACATCGTATATCTGCGTGGCATAACCGCTGGGCTCCGCACCCATGTAGAAACCATTGAACCAGACCCGGGCGTCGCGAAAGACACCGTCGAACTGCAGGACAATATGCTTACCAAGGTCATCCGGCGGGATATTGATGACCTTGCGATACCATCCGACACTCGTTTCGGGATACTTGTAGCCTACGGTCTTGTAACCGTGCGAGTGGCTCGCCGCATTCGCATACGGCAAAGTGGTCACCCAGTCATGGGGAATACACACGTCCTGCCATGTCGAATCATTGAATTTCTTTGCATACGGTCCCTCATTATGTATCGAATTGGCCTTTGTCAGATAGTTGAAATATTCCGTTCCGCAGCCGAAGTCTTTCGAAGGATCGGAGGCATGGCCGAATGCAAATTTCCAACCCTCATCCAGCCGGATGACTTCTCGCACATTTGTCTGAGCCGGAGTCCCAAGCGACAGCATCAGGAATGCCGTCAAAAGCAGTGATCTTATTTTCATTTTGTTCAAGCTGTCAAATTTCCTTAGAATCTCTAAAATAAATGAAAAGTTGGGAAATCTGCAAGTCCTCTCACTCCAGCGGCAGCTGCACGGTGAAAACCGCCCCCTTGTCAGGTTCCGAACGCACCGATAATCGGACTTTTAAATTGAACTTTTTTTATTATAATAAAAATCATGCTAGCCGCATATTTACATATATATCAATACATTACATCGCAAATCAGCTCAAAAAAGTGTGCGATTACCAGAAGTTTGTATAAAAAACGCACACTTGAAAACAATCACCACCGATGTCAGAATAGAAAAGATCCGTCACCGCACCTAATTTGACAGCTTCGCTTGATATGGCACCGTAGGTGCGCAAAAAAAGCCGTCACTCAGTTGATTGAGCGACGGCCTCTTCTTTTACGGGTTTTCCTGTTTATTTCACCGTCTCCAGACGCAGGTAATCGTACAATACGCCGTTGTTGATGCCGCCGGCAGGCACCGTAAGCACCAACTGGTTGGTGCCGGCCTGCAAAAGCGAGGCATCAAACGTGAGGTCTGTCTCATACCACAGACCCTGCGAGCCGTGGCGCGAGACCACGCCGTCGGTGGTGGACAGTTCCAGGCTGCCGGCAGCGGCACCGTTCACGGTTACCGGAATGCGGCGGACCGCCGTACCGCACATGGCGGCGCGGAGGATCACCTTACCGGCGGGTACAGTAGCCAGGTCGAACTGGATAGTGTAAGGTGTGGCACGGCCGTTCGAGGATACGCCGAAGAAGGCTGCAAACGGACTGTTGGACGGCTGGGCCGGCTGCGCGGGCGCCTCGTAGTGCGGCACCTGGGCATAGAACCAGTCCTTGGCAGGATCGCTGCTGCCGATGACAAAGGTCACGTCGTTCGGGAAGAAATCAGCATATTTCTTGGCGATGTCCGGATCGCGGTGCTGG
>JAGDAS010000029.1 GCA_017959385.1 Paludibacteraceae bacterium | reverse complement strand
GTTTCGCCGGAACGTCTGGCCACCCGCACTTTTTTGGAAAAAGCGAAACATCTGAAAGTCAATCTTATCGCCGTTGACGAATCGCACTGCATCTCGCAGTGGGGCTACGACTTCCGACCGGCCTACCTGAAGATAGCCGACCTGCGGGAGCACCTGCCCGGCGTCCCCGTGCTGGCCCTGACGGCCACCGCCACACCCGAAGTGGTGGAGGACATTCAGAAACAGCTCCGTTTTCCGGAAAGGAATGTATTTCAAAAGAGTTTCCGACGCGACAACCTGGCCTACATTGTACGCCGCACCGAAGACAAGGAACACCAGCTTATTGACATTCTACAGGCGGTTCCGGGGTCGTCGGTCGTTTATGTGCGCAACCGCCAAAAGACCAAAGAAACCGCCGAACTGCTCAACCGGGCGGGCATTGCGGCCGACTACTTCCATGCAGGACTGGGCACAGCGGTCAAGGACACCCGCCAGAAACGCTGGAAGAACGACGAATGCCGCGTCATTGTAGCCACCAACGCCTTCGGCATGGGTATTGACAAACCCGATGTGCGCACCGTGGTCCATCTGGATTTCCCTGATTCGATCGAAGCCTACTTCCAGGAGGCCGGACGGGCCGGGCGCGACGGGCGGAAAGCCTATGCCGTACTGCTCTACAACGGCACCGACCTGGCCAAAGTGAAACGCCGCATCGCCGACGAATTCCCTCCCAAGGAACAGGTGGTGAAAACCTACGAGCAGGTATCGAATTTCCTCAACGTACCGGTTGAGTGCACCGAGGGAGCCATGTTCGACTTCTCGCTGCAGAACTTCTGCCAGGCCTACCACCTGCCGATGCTGCCCACACACTATGCGCTGAAGCTGCTGGACCTGTCGGGCTACATCGAATACACGGATGAAATGGAGATGGCTTCGCGCGTGCTGTTCATCACCCAGCGCGACGCCCTGTACCACGTTCCGCTGGCCGAAGCCACCGACCGGGTGATGAAAGCGTTGCTGCGCTCCTACACCGGCATTTTCACCGACTACGCCTTTATCGACGAAGAGCTGCTGGCGCGGCGCACCGAACTCCCTGCGGCCACCGTGCGCGAGGAACTGGTCAACCTGTCGCGTCTGCGCATCATCAACTACATCCCCTATAAGAAATCGCCCTTTATCATCTATACACGGCCGCGCGTGGAAACGCGGCGTGTGCAGATCGGCAGGGAAGCCTACGACGACCGCCGGGAGCGCTTCGTCAAACGGCTCGAGCGCATGACGCACTATGCCACCACCGGCGACATTTGCCGCAGCAGGCTGTTGTTGGATTATTTCGGAGAAAAAAGCGACCACGACTGCGGCATCTGCGATGTATGCGTCCAGGCCCGCCGGCAGGCCGACCACCCGCTGTTTCTCCGCCGGCTGCTCGAACGGATGCAACCCGAAGGCAGCACCCCCGACGCACTCGCCCAAGCCCTGCAACTACCCGCCGCCCAGGTGGCGGAGGGCTTGCGCCATCTGATGGACCAGGGGCGGGTGTACTCCGACGATCTCCATACTTTTTACTTAAAAAACGAAACAACATGAACTTTGAACTACGTGTACTCGGCACCGGATCGGCCGTCCCTTCGTACGGCAGGTTCTCCTCGTCACAAGTGTTGCATACGCACAGCAAGGATTTTATGATTGACTGCGCCGACGGAACGCAGTACCAACTGCGCCGGCTGGGTGTGAAAAACACCCGCCTGGGGCACATCTTCATCTCGCACCTGCACGGCGACCACTGTTTCGGCCTCATCGCGCTTATCTCAACCATGAGCATGCTGCACCACACCAACGACATCTACATCCACGCCCATCCCGACCTGGAGAGACTCCTCCAGCCGCAATTGGATTACTTCTGCTACGATCTGCCGTTCAAAGTCATTTTCGAACCGTTCGATCCGCTGCAGCACTCCACCATCTACGAGGACCGCAGCCTCACTGTCGAAACCATTCCGTTGGTGCATTCGGTACCAACCTCCGGATTTCTGTTCCGCGAAAAGCCTTCCGCACCCCACTTGAACAAGGAAAGACTGGCCTGGCACGGTGTCGGTCTGGCCGAAGCCCGCGCCATCAAAGAAGGTGCCGACTTCACACGCGCCGACGGAACCGTTATCCCGCGCGCCGAATTCCTGACCGCCCCCACCCCTTCCAAGAGTTATGCCTACTGCTGCGACACCTACTACAGCGAACGCATCATTCCGATTATCGAAGGCGTGGACGTACTCTTCCACGAGGCCACCTTCGCCCAGGCCGAATCGCACCGATGCAAAAACACGCTGCACTCCACGGCCAAAGGCGCCGCTTCAATCGCCGCCAAAGCCCATGTGAAACAGCTGATCATCAGCCATTTCTCCGCGCGCTACCCACAATTGGACCATTTGCTGGACGAAGCCCGCGAGGTATTCCCCGACACACTGCTGGCTGCCGACGGCATGGTTTTCCAATTCTAAACACCGGCTATGGATCTGACACTCACACCCATTGCAACACTGCACAACAACCTTCCGGAAAAATTCGGACTGCCCCGGCAAAGCGGCCTGGTCAACACGCTGCGTTCGCGGATTGTTTTTGCTCCCGGGTTCCGCCATGCGGAAGCGCTGCGGGGATTGGAAGGCTACACCCACCTATGGCTGATCTGGCATTTCTCCGACAACAACAGCGACGGATGGTCTCCCACCGTACGTCCGCCGCGTCTGGGCGGCAACAAACGCATGGGGGTGTTCGCCACCCGCTCTCCGTTCCGGCCCAACCCGATCGGACTGTCGTGCGTGCGGATAGAGGCCATCCTACGCTCCACCCCCGACGGGCCGGTGATTGAAGTGTCGGGGGCCGACCTGAAAGACGGCACTCCCATTTTTGACATCAAACCCTACCTGCCCCATACCGACGCACACCCGGAGGCCGTCGGCGGCTTTGCCGAAGCCGTCAAGGACCATGCCCTGGAGGTGGTGGTTCCGGAGGCCTTCCGGCAAACAGCCGATGACACCTACTTCACCTTATTAAAGGAACTACTGGCACAGGACCCCCGCCCGTCGTACCAGCAGGACCCGGACCGGACCTACGGGTTGCAGCTGCTGCCCTATGAAATCAAGTTCCAAGTAAAAAATAACACGGCCGTTGTAACCGATATGCAAAAAATTTGAGTATCTTTGCGGCATACTTCGGGGGATTAGCTCATCTGGTAGAGCGTTTGGTTCGCAATCAAAAGGTAACGGGTTCGAGTCCCGTATTCTCCACCGGAAAGCCTCTCCGACCATGGGTCGGAGAGGCTTTTTTTGCGTCCGCAAAGTCCGGTTGCGGCCCACGGTTTGCGGAAAGTTGAAAACATGTTATAAAACATTATTTTCAAAGACCCCACCACACAGTCGGAACAACTTGGCAGAAACGGGCGAATTCTTAAATTTTCTAAATTTTTTTAACAATATTCAAGAATATCAACTCCACACAAAACTATTTTACTGAAATTCAGCATATTTGACAGAACCTGCAAAAACCGACTACAATGCCGTCCAAGGCTCTTTTTGCCAAAAAGTTTTCCATTTCCGGCAATTAACAAAAAAATTTCTTTTCAACACACGTCAGAAACGTCCAGAATAACGATTTACAGAATTGTTCATAATTTTCAAACCGGGGAATTGCACGGAATATTTTTTTTGTTCTATCTTTGCTGACGCTTCAACGGAAAAAGCCGGTTTTGACGCAATCTAATTAACACACAATAATGGAAGAATTGTACATCGTAAAACGTGACGGGAAGCGCGAGGTCTTCTCGATCGAGAAAATCAAGAACGCCATCGCCAAGGCATTCTTGTCGGTAGGATCATTTGCTACGCAGGATGTCATGACCTGCATTTTGGGCCACCTGCATGTCAACAACGGCATCACCGTTGAGGAAATTCAGAACCAGGTGGAGCTGGCGCTGATGAAAGAGCGCTACTTCCGTGTGGCCAAAGCCTTCATTCTGTACCGGCAGAAACACTACGAAGACCGTGAAACGCGCGACAAACTGGCCTTCATGATCGATTATTGCGATGCACACAACGCCGCCTCCGGCAGCAAGTACGACGCCAACGCCAACGTGGACAAGAAGAACATCGCCACACTGATCGGCGAGCTGCCCAAAAGCAACTTTATCCGACTCAACCGCCGTCTGCTGACCGACCGGATCAAAGACATGTTCGGCAAGGAGCTGTCCGACAAATACGTACAATTGCTCAACAGCCACTTTATTTATAAGAACGACGAAACGTCGCTCGCCCCCTACTGCGCCAGCATCACCATGTACCCCTGGTTGATCGGCGGCACGGTTTCGATCGGCGGCAACTCCACGGCACCCACGAACTTGAAATCCTTCTGTGGCGGCTTTATCAATATGGTGTTCATCGTGTCCAGCATGTTGAGCGGAGCCTGCGCCACGCCCGAGTTCCTCATGTACTTGAGCTACTTCGTCGGCAAGGAGTACGGCGAGGACTTCTACAAACGTGCCGACGAGGTGATCGACATGTCCACCAAGAAGCGCACCATTGACAAGGTGGTATGCGACTGCTTCGAGCAGATTGTGTACTCCATCAACCAGCCGACCGGCGCCCGCAACTTCCAGGCCGTATTCTGGAACATCTCCTACTACGACCGCTACTATTTCGAAAGCCTGTTCGGCGAATTCTTCTTCCCCGACGGCTCCCGTCCCTCGTGGGAGGCACTCGACTGGATGCAGCGCCGCTTCATGAAGTGGTTCAACAAAGAGCGCACCCGCACGGTGCTCACCTTCCCGGTTGAAACCATGGCGCTCCTTACGGAAAATGACGAACCGAAAGACAAGGCATACGGCGATTTCACCGCTCAAATGTACAG
>JAGDAS010000007.1 GCA_017959385.1 Paludibacteraceae bacterium | reverse complement strand
TCATACTACTATCTTTTATTTGTTATTTCCCAAAAATTCGGACTGCAAAGGTAAATACATTTTTGGGAACTTCAAAACATCTAACCGATTTTTTTCAAGGCACCTGTACTTTTGCCGACCCAGCCCCGTCGGTGAGCAGGTAAACACCCCGCCCGGCAGGGAATTGGAAAACCCCTTGCTCCACCTTGATCCGCCCCAACAATCTGCCAGACAAGGTGTAAACCTGCAGTTGGCAGGGCGTTTCCGATTCTACGCCAATGTAACCCGACCGTCCGAATGCCCGCCAAGGGCTGACCGCATCAACCGGAGTGCACGACGACAACGATCCGTCGGGAGCCACATCGACATAGTCAAAATTGACCCAATCCGACCACGAACCCGTAGAAGAACCTGCAAAAGTAATGCTGTTCATTCCGGCCTGTAGGTTCAGATTGAGCTGCACCTCGTTCATCTGGTCCCACGAGCGGCCGTTGTTATACATGGTGTAGGCCGTAGCGTTGCCGTTATTAAGCCGATACTTGGCGGTCATCGTGCTGCCATTGCCATTGTAAGCCAGCGTAATTTGATAGGTGCCCGCCTTTTCGGCAAATATTGGAAAAACCACATAATACACATTGGACAGATCGTTCGCCACATGCTCCATGGTCACATCGCTGCCCAAACCACCCACACCCCAGAGATTGGAGTAGAAGGACTGGGATTCCTCCCCTACGGCGCGGTTCGCTTTGATAATGCCGTACTCCGCCTCGTAGCGGGTACGCTGGCCCACTACATAAAGCGGGATCTGACAGACATCGACGCAGTCAATATTGAGCCAATCGGATTGCTCATTGATGGTGCCGGAAATGTACAGATCGTTGTCGCCGGCATTGAGCTGGATATCCAAAAGCGCCACATGCATCCGGTCCCAGGCATGGTCGCCGCGCACGGCAGGCACGTCAACGGTGTACAGACGGCCGGCGGCACGGACAAGAATGGTCTTGTCGTCGTCGCCATTGTACTGCAGCAAAATACGATAGGCGCCGGAAGCCGGCACATTGATTTGGAAACGGACATAATGAATATTGCTCCAATCGGCGGCCACATTGGCCCATGCAACACCGGTATTGAGCGATCCGACCCCCTGTCCGCCCGAATAGAATGACTGCGCCTCGACCGCACCGCCATAGATGTAGGCCGATTCGGCTTCGTAGCGCGTCCATCCGCCGTAAGCGGGAAACTGTGCTGTCGCGATCTCCAACGTACGGGCCGTCATATGGTCTTCGGGAATATCCGGTCCCAGGTTGTTGGGAACCGCCGGTTGGCGGAAATAGGCCGATGCCACGTTGTCCAGACCGGTATTGTTGTACGAATTGCCCACATTCCCCCAGCGTTCGCGGATCAGCGCCTCGCTGTCGGTCGCCACATTCACACTGGCTACATTCTGGTTGACCAATCCCCAGTTGCCATAGGTACTAACCACCTTGTAGGTCCAGGTCGTCCAGTTGATGCCCGTACTGTTGAGCAGATTCAGACCCTCCTCCCAGGCCGATAGGTTGTTGAAATAGCAAAACTCGCCCATATAACTCGGCACCGGATACGCGGCATTGCGGATGGCATTGATTTTGGACTGCATATTCGCGATCTGTCGCCCCTGTGCATTGTCGTAATCATCGTACAGGTAGTTGTGGTACTCGTACATCACATTGGTCCAGCCATAGTCCGACGGATGCGGCAGATCGACCGGATCCCAGGTCGCCTCCATAATGATGACGTGGCGGGAATCGATGGCCCGGATGCGGTTGTAAGCGGTATTGTATATATCCCACAACCACGTGTGCAATTGCGCGGCCGAATACCCGGAATTGTAACGGTAGGTGCAGTAAGGCTCGTTGAGCAGGTCGTAACCGGCCACTGCAGGCTCATCCTTGTAACGGGCGGCGATGGTCTCCCACAAGGTATAATAAAGTTGCTGGTTGGCCGACGCCTGCGCACCGAAAAAGAATTCGGAAGCCCCCTGCTTGTTGTCACCGCCATCGACACCCGAATGGTCGGAACCGTTCTGTGAACCGGGAGCACCGTGGAAGTCAATGATTACATACATATTACGTGCCTTGGCCTGTGCAATGGTCCAATCCAAATAACGATACCAATCGGCATACAGATTGCCATTGGCGTCGGTCAGGTTACGCCACCAGAAAGGCAGGCGGACACAATTCATACCCATGGCAGCCATATTGTCAAAATCAGAGGCTTTCAGGTAGTTGTCCTGATATACGCGTACAATATCACGCATGGCCGCCTCTCCGAAACGATTGGTGAGCACCTGGTAGATGTCGCGTTCGCAGTTCACTCCCCCGGCTGCATTGGTAGGCGTCATCCAAAATTCCTGAATCAGCCATCCACCCAGATTGGTCCCCTTGAGCTGGACCACATCTCCCTGACCGTTACGGTTGCGGAGATTGCGGCCGTTGGCCTGCAGAAAGTCGCTGTCCGACAAGGCCGCATCCACTGGAAGGCACATAACGGTCAAGAGCAGGCCCAAAACGAAACTTATACTTTTCTTACTTTGCATAAACAGTTCCTTTGAACGGATGCAAAATTAATCAAATCCGGCACAAGCTTCCGGATCACATGGTAAAGATATAGAAAACCCAGTGCAATATTCCAGCCACACTATTGATTATCAAAACCATACATCTCGCAACAAAGTGGATGCACAGGGAATTTCACATAGAAAAAGGGGAGTTACGGAACCGTATCTCCCCTTCTCATATTCTGTATTGAAGTTAGTCCTCAATCAAACAGGCACCCGTCATTTCAGCCGGTTGCGGAACACCCATAATGTGCAGGATGGAGGGAGCCACATCGGCCAATACACCATCCTTCGTCTTGGCCGAGGGATTGGCGGTCACATAAACAAAGGGCACCGGATTCAGCGAGTGGGCTGTATTCGGTGTGCCATCCGCATTGACGGCATTGTCGGCATTGCCATGATCAGCGATGATGATCACCTCATAATCTTCCTGCTTGGCCGCCTCAACGGTGTCCTTTACGCAATTGTCAATCGCCGTCACGGCTTTCTCAATAGCGCTGTACACACCCGTGTGACCGACCATATCGCCGTTGGCGTAGTTGACCACAATGAAATCATACTTCTGCGAGTGAATGGCATCCACCAAGGCATCCTTCACCTCATAAGCACTCATTTCCGGCTTCAGGTCGTAGGTGGCCACCTTCGGTGAGTTGATCAGAATGCGGTCCTCACCGGCGAAAGGTGCCTCACAACCTCCATTAAAGAAGAAGGTGACGTGGGCGTACTTTTCCGTTTCGGCGATATGCAGCTGCTTTTTGCCGATACGGCTCAAGTATTCACCCAGCGTATTCTCCACATTCTCTTTATCGAAAAGGATGTGTACACCGGTAAAGGAAGCGTCGTACGGAGTCATGCAGTAGTATTGCAAGCCCGGAATGGTCATCATTCCCTGTTCCGGCATGTCTTTTTGCGTAAGCACGATGGTCAGCTCTTTGGCTCGGTCGTTGCGGTAATTGAAGAAAATCACCACATCGCCCTCTTTGATCCTTCCATCCACGGAAGTGTTGACAATCGGCTTCACGAACTCATCGGTTACGTCATTGTCGTATGATTGCTGCATGGCGGCAACCATATCGTCGGCAGGCGCACCCTGACCGTTGACCAGCAGGTCATACGCCACCTTCACGCGCTCCCAACGCTTGTCGCGGTCCATGGCGTAATAACGGCCGATAATGGAAGCTATATGGCCCGTCGTTTCCTTCAAGTGCTTCTCCAAAGCGGTGATATAGCCCTTACCGCTCTTCGGATCCGTATCACGGCCGTCCATAAAGCAGTGTACAAACGTATTGGAAATGCCGTATTCCTTAGCGATTTCAGTCAGTTTGAACAAATGGTCGAATGACGAGTGCACACCGCCGGTCGAGGTCAAACCCATCAGATGGACCGATTTGCCCTGCAGCTTGGCATACGAAAAAGCGTTTACAATCTCCTTGTTTTGGAGAATCGAATTATCCTGACAAGCCTTGTTGATCTTTACCAGATCCTGATAGACAATCCGTCCGGCACCGATATTGAGGTGACCTACCTCCGAATTGCCCATCTGACCGTCAGGCAGACCGACATTCTCACCCGAAGCCTGTAGCTTGGAATGGGGATACTTCGCCAACAGAGAATCCCAATAGGGAGTCGGTGTGACATAGATAACATCTGATTTTGTGTGGTTTCCAATACCCCATCCATCGAGGATCATCAAGAGCGCTTTCTTAGCCATAGTCGGTAAAGTTTGATTTTTCGAGTGCAAAGGTACACATTATTTAGCGGACAGGCGCCAGTACAAACGGAATTTTTTTTCGGGTCACCTTGCCTGTTTCCGTAACGGTTTCGCAGAAGAGGATGTAAATACCCGGTTGCAACGGACGTCCCTGCGCATCAACCCCCTGCCATTCGGTCGTGACCGGTCCCGTAATCAGTTCATTTCCATAAATGGAGTATCGCAAGCTGCCGCCCAAATCATAGATGGCGGCCTGCGCCAGTACGCTTCCGCTGAATGCGAACCGTATCTGCAACGTCCCGCCCGCACGCAGCACATCGTGCGAGAGGGTGATTCCGTTCAATTCCGTTTCCGAAGTACTCCCGACTGGCACCCGGAAGGCATTGGGCATGCCGGGACTTCCGCATCCGCCATCGCAGGAAGCAGGGCCGATGGACTCACCGTCGTTTTCATCCAGCTCGTATGCAATTCCGCAAGGATCCGCAACCAATGTCCCCAGCAGTTCCTGATGATACGAGACCGAATCCACCACTTCTCCATACCGGTTCAGCAACGTCACTTTGCCTGCGGCGGCCGTCAACGCCGGCAGGTCGGCCATGGTACGGACAACGGATGCGTCACAACGCTCAAACCAGCCGGCCACCCAATCCGAATCGCGGGTAAGCACACGGTAGGAACCGGCATAAAGTGTGTCGGCGGGAAGGCTTTTGGTGGAACGTCCGTTGGACAAAGACAAGCCCTGCAGGGCGTAATCCTGTTCGGAAAGATTGTGGATTTCCACATAATCCGCCCCGTCCGGCGGAGGGCACGACATCCACTCGGTAATCCGCACATCGCGGTAAGCGGGGTCCGGCAAGGGGACACAGGGGTTCCCCTCTTTTCGGAAATCATAAAAAAAGAATGCCTTGCTGCGTGTTTTGGTATAGGTACATACGACGCCCCATGTGCGGGAGCCGCAAACGGAAGTATGAACCGTACTGTCAGCCCACCCCATAGCCGGCAATGACAACCTCCACAAATCACCGACCCGTGCCACCTGTATGGTCAGCGGCTGCCCGGCAGCCAGCACATCCGGTCCGGACGTCAGCAGTTTGTGCACTTTGCCGTCTTCCTGGCAACAAAGTTCCACTTGGTGCGATGATTGGCCGATTCTGACAAAACAGGCATTGGCTGCCTGCTGGAGCGAGTCCTGATCCGCCAGCAGGTACCAACGGGCATAATTGGAACTGCTGGTGGCGAATTCCATACGGACTGTTATTTGCCAAAAGGCATTGTGGGAAACTTCCGATGCCTCGTTCCATTCGGAAACCGCCGCTTCGGCGGGTGCGTCCAACCACAGGGTGTCCCCCATACGGACGAAACGGTCGGTCTGACCGTACAAAGGCATAGCCAAGAGGCCTATGCCAAATAAATAATTTTTCATATTCGGGGTGCTTTGATGCGGCAAAGATAATAAAAAACGGGGAAGCCTGGTTGACTTCCCCGTTTTTTATCATTTGGCATCGCCTCTGAACAAGGTAAAGTGTCCTGTAACAGGTTTACCCAGTTCCGGTATGTGGATGTAATACCAGTAGTCGGTCGAAACACAGGGATGGCCATTGTAATTGCCGTCCCATCCTGCTGCCGTGCCATTGTATTCCACCAATTTTTTGTGGAAACGATCGTAGATTCTGACTACGGCATCCGGATACTTGCTCAAATTGCCGATCTCCCACGTATCGTTGCGTCCGTCGCCGTCGGGCGTGAAGAAACTCGGAATGACTATGGGTTCCTTCACATCGTCAATGACAAAGACAACGGTCGACTCGCAGTTGTTCGCGTCGTAAACAACCACATAGTGTTCACCAGGTTCCACTTCGAATACCATCTCCTCCAGCGGTTCGGAGGCACCGTCCAGTTGGAATACATAGGGATCGGTGCCCGTCGTGGGCGGAACAATGGTCGCCTCCTTCGGCTGGCTTTGAACTACCTCGAAGGTCGGAATCGGATGAACCGTGACAACGATTTCATCCTGTTCAACGCAGACTCCGTTGTTGACCGTGAGGGAATAGCGGGTCGTCTCTTCGGGTGTAAGCGGCCATGCATATCCCGTCGAAACCTTCTTGCCTTCCACTTCCTCACCCGCTTGGTCGGTCAAGCGGTACTGATAACCGGCAGCCTCTACGCCCCGTGCTTCAACCTCCAGACGCAGGTCTTCTCCATA
>JAGDAS010000028.1 GCA_017959385.1 Paludibacteraceae bacterium | reverse complement strand
CGTCCATGCCCTTCTGCATCATCAGTGTGGCTACTGGCTTGCCGACAATGTTGCTGCGGCCGATGATGACACAATGTTTGCCCGCCGTGGGTACCTGATAGCGTTTGAGCAGTTCAACGATACCGGCCGGCGTAGCCGATACGAACGAAGGCAAGCCGATGGAAGTACGCCCTACATTGAGCGGGTGGAAACCGTCCACGTCCTTGCGATAGTCGATGGCTTCGATTACTTTCTGTTCGTCAATGTGCTTGGGCAAAGGCAGTTGCACAATGAAACCGTCCACATCATCGTCCTGGTTGAGTTCGGCGATTTTGGCCAGCAGCTCGCCTTCCGTCACATCGGACTCATAGCGGATCAGACTGGACTTGAAACCGCATACCTCGCAGGCTTTCACCTTGTTGGCGACATAGGTCTCACTGCCGCCGTCATGGCCCACCAGAATGGCGGCCAGATGCGGACGCTTGCCTCCTGCGGCAACAATCCGCTTTACCTCTTCGGCGATTTCCGCCTTGATAGTGGCGGCTGTCGCTTTTCCGTCGATCAATTGCATATTTATCGGATTTATGGTTGTACGAATCGTTTAACGGCGGAATCCCATATGGGGCAGACGGCCTTTGTTGTTCTGCACCATCTGCATCATTTTGCGCATGCCTTCGAACTGTTTGATCAGCCGGTTGACTTCCTGGATGTTGGTGCCGCTGCCATTGGCGATACGCTGCTTGCGGCTGCCGTTGAGCACCTGCGGATTCTGCCGTTCGTACGGAGTCATCGACAGGATGATGGCTTCCACGCTTTTGAAGGCGTTGTCGTCCAGATCCACGTCCTTCAGGGCTTTGCCCACGCCCGGAATCATGGATGCCAGATCCTTGATGTTGCCCATCTTTTTAATCTGGCCGATCTGTGTCAGGAAATCGTCGAATCCAAACTGGTTTTTAGCCAGTTTTTTGGCCATTTTGCGTGCTTCCTGCTCGTCGTACTGCTCCTGCGCCTTCTCCACCAGCGACACAATGTCGCCCATGCCCAGAATGCGGTCGGCCATACGGGCCGGATGGAAGACATCGATTGCCTCCATCTTTTCTCCGACTCCGACAAACTTGAGGGGTTTTTCCACCACCGAACGGATGGACAGGGCGGCGCCGCCACGGGTGTCACCGTCCAGTTTGGTCAGCACCACGCCGGTGAAATCGAGCCGGTCGTTGAATTCTTTGGCGGTATTGACGGCATCCTGACCGGTCATGGCATCGACTACGAACAGGATTTCCTGCGGTTGTACGGCTTCTTTGACAGCGGCAATCTCTGTCATCATCTGCTCGTCAACCGCCAAGCGGCCGGCTGTATCGATGATCACGACATCGTGGGCCTTCTGTTTGGCGAAAGCCACGGCATTGCGGGCGATCTGCACCGCATCCTTGTTGGATTCCTCTGCATAGACCGGCACCGAAATCTGCTCTCCCAGCACCTTGATCTGGTCAATAGCGGCCGGACGGTAGATGTCGCAGGCCACCATGAGCGGATTCTTTCCCTTCTTGGTTTTGAGCAGGTTGGCCAGTTTGCCGGTGAAAGTGGTCTTACCACTACCCTGCAGACCGGACATCAGGATGACGGTGGGATTGGCTTTCAGATTGAGTTCCTCGTCCTTGCCGCCCATGAGCTCCACCAACTCGTCGTGCACGACCTTGACAATCAGTTCCTGCGGCTTGAGGGCGTTGATCACATTCATGCCCATGGCCTTCTGCTTGACACTGTCGGTGAAGGTTTTGGCGGTCTTGTAGTTGACATCCGCCTCGAGCAGCGCCTTACGGACATCCTTCAAGGTTTCGGCCACATTGATCTCGGTGATCTTCCCCTGGCCTTTCAGGATCTTGAACGAACGCTCCAGGCGCTCGGATAGGTTCTCAAACATAAATTTTCAGCGGTTCTAATTCATTTGAAATACGACGAGCCGTCAAAGCAGTGCGTGCAGACTTTCTCCTTCGGCAGTCCGATGGCTTTGATCAGATTGTCAACCGTATTGAATTTCAAGGAGGTCAGGTTGAAGTGCTTGCGGATGTCGTCCACCATGCGCGCATGTTTGGCCGAGGTCGGATCCACATATTCCTCCAGATTCTTGTCGTGACGTCCTTCGTATTTTTCGATCAGCGAACGGGTGATCAGTTCCAAATCGCTCTGCGTGGCGGAGAAATTCAGGAACCGGCATCCGTACACGAGCGGCGGGCAGGCAATGCGCATGTGCACCTCCTTGGCGCCGTATTTGTACATCATTTCCACATTGCCGCGCAACTGGGTGCCGCGTACGATGCTGTCGTCGAGGAAGACCACACGTTTGCCTTCCAGCATCTGGCGGTTGGGCAGCAGTTTCATCTTGGCGACCAGGTTGCGGGCCGACTGGTTGGCCGGCATGAAACTGCGGGGCCAGGTCGGCGTATATTTGAGGATGCCGCGCTTGTAGGGTATGCCGCGTCCGATGGCGTAACCGATGGCGTGGCCGATGCCGGAGTCGGGAATGCCGCATACAAAGTCGGCCGCCTCCTCGCCGGATTCGGCGTCGGCCTTGCCCAACGCCTCGCCCAGCGCATTGCGCACAATATCCACGTTGATTCCCTCATAATCGCAACAGGGGAACCCGAAATAAACCCAGAAGAACGAGCAAACCTGCATTTTGTCGCCGGGGCGCTGCAGCTGTTCGTAGCCGTCGGCGGTGATTTTGACGATTTCGTCCGGCCCCAGGTAGTAGTCAATCTCGTAACCCAGGTTGGGGAAAGCGTTCGTTTCGCTCGTAACCGAATAGGCGCCTTCCTTTTTGCCGATGATGACCGGCGTGCGGCCCAACCGGTCGCGGACCGCATAGATGCCGTCTTCGGTGAGAATCAGCAGCGAGCAGGAGCCCTTGAGTTTGTCGAACATGTTCCGCACACCGTCCTCAATGGTTTTGCCTTCGCAAATGAGCGTGGCGATCAGTTCGGTCTGGTTGGTCTTGCCCGAACTCAATTCGGTGAAATGGTGATTCTTGGCCAGCATCTCCTGCTCCAACTCCTCCATGTTGTCCAGGCGGGCCACCGTTACGATGGCGAAACGCCCCAGGTGCGAGTTGACGATAATGGGCTGCGCATCGGTGTCACTGATAACCCCGATACCGGAGGTCGCTCCTTCGAATTTGGAGAGACCGCCCTCGAATTTGGTTCTGAAATACGCGCCTTCGATGTTGTGAATGGAACGCGTCATTCCTTTTTCACGGCTGTACGTCGCCATACCGGCGCGTTTGGTACCCAGATGAGAATTGTAATCGGTACCGTAAAACAAATCCGATACACAAGATTGATGCTTGGTGATCGAACCGAAAAATCCACCCATAGGTCAGATGTGTTAAATATGCGACAAAGTTAGTACATTTCTGTAAATGGCAAACCAGGTTGCCGCACATTGTTGATATTTTTTTCCAAAACCCATCCCCGCCAGTGCGGGAATGTCGTACTTTTGTATCGGTAATCCTTTTTTATTTGGTCCGCATGCTGAAACGTCCTTCCTTTTTCCCGCTTTACTTCACCAATTTCTGGGGAGTGCTCAACGACAATTTCCTCAAAACCCTCGCCTGTTTCACCGCAGTCGGCTGGGTGGACGGTGCTTGGCACTCCACGTTGGTCGGCACCGCCGCCGGCGCCCTGGTGCTGCCCTACATCCTCTTTTCGCCGCTGGCCGAGCGTTTCACCTTTCTTTATGAAAAGAAAAAGGTGGTCCGGCTGGCCAAATGGGCGGAGCTGCCCATCATGGCCTTGGCCATTCTCGGTTTTGTCCTGCACAGCGTAGCACTGGTATTGACCGCCATCGTGCTCATGGGCTTGCAAAGTTCGCTTTATTCGCCCGCCAAATACGGCCTGGTGCGCGATTTCGGCGGATTGGAACGCCTCTCGAGCGGCATGGGCGGCATGGAGGCTGTGGCCTTCCTCGGTATGCTTTCGGGTACGGTAGCCGCCTCCTTCCTGGCCGATGCCGACCCCTTGTACACCTACATCGTGATGGTCGGATGCGCCGCACTCGGGCTGTTGGGCAGCTACACGCTCCGCGTGCCCGAAACCAAGAGTGAAACCCCGCACACCGTCCACCCGCTGCGCTACCTCCGCGACGGTTGGCGTCTCAGCCGGCAATACGAGGGGCTGCCTGCCGTCATCGGCGTATTGTGCGTATTCTGGTGGATGGCCGCCTCCCTGCAGATGGCGCTGATTGTCTATGGCCCGCAAGTGCTGCAACTGGATTCGCTCCACACAGGCCTCATGCTGACCCTCTGCGCCATCGGCATCACATCGGGCTGTCTGCTGGCCGGACGGATGGGGCAACGCCAGGAGCTGCTTTCGCTGACCCCTCTGACGGGCATTCTCCTGTTTGTCCTGTTCCTGCTCCTGTTCGCTCTTCCGCTGCGGGCCGCCGGCTTCACCCTGCTGATGACGGCCGCCTCCGTACTGGCCGGATTCCTGAAAGTACCGATGGATACGGAAATCCAGCGGGTGGTCAAAGGCCCGGCGCTGAACCAGATTCTGGCCTGGTTCAACCAAGTGTCGTTTCTGTTCATCCTGTTGGCATCGGCCACCTTTACGCTGCTTTGTCTGCTTTCGGTACGTTATGTACTCCTGGCATGCGCCGTGGTGATTCTGCTGACCGCCTTTATTTTCCCGTTGTTCCACCGTCCGGCCATCTGCAATGTGGTGCAGCGGCTGCTGCGCCTGCGCTACCGCATGCACCTCGACTACGGCGGCATGCTGGAGGATCCCGCTGTCAAACTCATTCTGCCCAACCATACCTCGGTGCTTGATCCGCTGTTTGTGGTCGGCCACCTTTATCCGACCGGCTGCAGTCCGCTGGTGGACGAACGCTATTTCGAAACTCCGGTGTTCAGGCACATTCTGGGACTTTTTGACGCAGTCATGGTACCGGACCTGCGCAAGCACCGCCAGGGCATGGAACAGGCGGCGCAACTGGAGGACATCTGCGTCAACGCACTGGCCGAAGGGCACAGTATGCTCTTTTATCCCTCCGGCCACATCACCACCGACGGCCGCGAAACCATCGGACCGCGCCGGCTGGCCTGGCAGGTGTGCCGTCGTTTGCCGGAAGGCGTGCGGGTCTATGGCGTCAAAGTCACCGGATTCTGGGACAGCTGCAGCAGCCGCAAGGGGCGTCGCAGCACTCCGCCCCTGGTGACCACCATACTCAAGAACTGCTACAAGTTCCTACTTCCCAAACGCGACATCCGTATGACGGTCGAAGACCTGACCGACCAGGTGCGCACCTGGGCCGGAACACTCGATAAAATGGACTTTAACGCCCGCTTGGAGGAATATTACAATGCCTGACACCGTTAATTTTTACCGCCTTGTCGGCAAATCGATTTCCGCAATCCAAGTTTTTGTATTAAATTTGCGCCTTGATTCTTCATACCTGCCATGGACCACATACGCAATTTCTGCATAATCGCCCACATCGATCACGGCAAAAGTACGCTGGCCGACCGCCTGCTGGAGGTGACCAACACCGTAATCGGCAAGGATATGCAAGACCAGGTGCTGGACGATATGGATCTGGAGCGTGAGCGCGGCATCACCATCAAGAGCCACGCCATCCAGATGGAATACATGCATGAGGGCGAAAAGTATGTGCTCAACCTGATCGACACCCCGGGGCCTGTCGATTTCTCGTACGAGGTTTCCCGGTTCATCGCCGCCTGCGAGGGCGCCCTGCTCATTGTCGATGCCACCCAGGGTATTCAGGCGCAGACCATTTCCAACCTCTATATGGCCATCGAAAATGATTTGGAGATTATTCCGGTCATGAACAAGAGGGACATGGACAGCGCCATGCCCGACGAAGTGGAGGACCAGATCGTCGAACTGTTGGGCTGCAAACCCGACGACATCATCCGTGCCAGCGGCAAAACCGGCATGGGAGTGCGCGAAATTCTGGAGGCCATCGTCACCCGGATCAAGCCGCCCAAAGGCGACCCCGACGCTCCGTTGCAGTGCCTGATCTTCGACTCGGTGTTCAACCCCTTCCGGGGCATTATCACCTACATGAAGGTGGTCAACGGCACCCTGCACAGCGGTGAACTGGTCAAGTTCGTCAACACAGGCAAGCAGTACAATGCCGACGAGATCGGTGTGCTCAAGCTGGACCTGACCCCCCGCGAGAAACTGTCCTGCGGCGATGTGGGCTATATCATTTCCGGCATCAAAGTGTCCAAAGAAGTGCGTGTCGGTGACACGATCACGCATGTGGAGCGCCCCTGCGAGGCCGCCATCGACGGTTTTCAGGAGGTGAAACCGATGGTTTTCGCCGGTGTCTATCCCATCGACTCGGAAGATTACGAGGATTTGCGCGCATCCATCGAGAAACTGCAGCTCAACGACGCCGCACTGACCTTCCAGCACGAGTCGTCGGCTGCGCTCGGATTCGGATTCCGTTGCGGATTCCTGGGTATGCTGCACATGGAGATTGTACAGGAACGGCTGGACCGCGAGTTCAACATGGACGTAATCACCACCGTTCCCAACGTACAGTACCGCATTTTCACCAAAAAAGACAGTATGCTGGAGGTGCACAACCCGTCCGGCATGCCCGACCCCACTCTGATTGACCATATCGAGGAGCCCTACATCCGGGCCTCCATCATCACCCGTACCGATTTCATCGGCCCGATCATGACCCTGTGCCTGGGCAAGCGTGGCGAGCTGGTCAAGCAGGAATACATCTCGTCGAACCGCATCGAGCTGCTCTACGACATGCCCATGGGCGAAATCGTATTCGATTTTTACGACAAGTTGAAGTCGATTTCCAAGGGCTATGCCTCGTTCGACTACCACATTATCGATTTCCGGCCGTCCAAGCTCATCAAGCTCGACATCCTGCTCAACGGTGAACCCGTGGACGCACTGTCCACCCTGACCCATGCCGACAACGCGGTCACCATCGGACGGCGTATGTGCGAAAAACTGCGGGAGCTCATTCCGCGCCAGCAGTTCGAAATCGCCATTCAGGCGGCCATCGGCAGCAAAATCATCGCCCGTGAGACCATCAAGCCCGTGCGCAAGGATGTAACGGCCAAATGCTACGGCGGCGATATTTCGCGAAAGCGCAAGCTGCTTGAAAAACAGAAACGGGGCAAGAAGCGCATGAAGCAGATCGGCAGCGTTGAGGTGCCGCAGAAAGCCTTTATGGAAGTATTGAAACTGGATTAAATCTTAAACTAAATAACTGAATATGGAAACTTTGACTATTCCCGGATGGATGTTGGTTCCATTCATTGTCATGCTGCTCTGCATCGCTGTGCTGCCGCTGATTCCCCATGTAGGTGAATGGTGGGAACACAACAAGAACAAACTCATTGTCTCCCTGCTGCTGGGAGTGCCCGTGGCCGTGTGGATGATCTGCAACGGCGGCGGCCATGACATCGAGCACCAGATGGTGTACGACTACGTACCCTTCATTCTGCTCTTGACCGCCCTGTTTGTCACCACAGGCGGCATCTGCATCAAAGGCGATCTGCGCGCCACCCCGATGACCAACACCGCCATCATGGCCATCGGCTGGGCCTTGGCCTCCTTCATGGGCACCACCGGTGCGGCCATGCTGCTCATCCGTCTGCTGCTCGAAACCATCAAAGAGCGTAAGTACAAGGTACACACCGTACTCTTCTTCATCGCCATTGTCGCCAACTGCGGCGGTTTGCTCTCGCCCCTGGGTGATCCCCCCTTGTTCCTGTTGTTCCAAAAAGGCGCTTCGTTCACCTGGTGGATGCAGAACATGCTGGGTGAATGGGCGGTTACCGGAGCTCTGTTGCTCATCGCCTACTATGTGATGGACCGCTACTATTACGCCAAGGAGCCGAAGGAGAACCTGGCGGCCGACGACGCCAACGAAAGCAAACTGCAGTTCTCCGGCCTGATCAACATCTTCTGGCTGCTCTGTGTCATCGCCAGTACCATGTTCATCAACGGCACCTACATCCCCGCCATGGCCGACCACCACGCTCCCTTCTACATCAAGTTGTTGCGTGAATGGGTGTTCATCGCCATCATCGCCGGCAGCTGGCTGACCACCAAAAAGTCGGTCCGTACGGGCAACAACTACTCCTGGACGCCGATTCTGGAGGTCGCCTGTGTATTCGTCGGTATTTTCGCCACCATGACGCCCGCTCTGATCTTCTTGAAGCAGAATGCCGAGGCCATCAGCGGTTTCATCAGCGCCCCCTGGCAATATGTCTATTGCACCGGCGTACTGTCGGCCTTCCTCGACAACGCCCCCACCGCCATGGTGTTCAACTCGATGGCCGTAGGTGTCGGTCATATTATGGACGCTGTCACAGCCCCCGAACTGGCCAACGACACTTATCTGAAAGCCATTTCGATGGGTGCCGTGTTCTTCGGAGCCCTGACCTACATCGGCAACGGGCCCAACTTCATGGTCAAGTCCATCGCCGAGCAGAACAAAATCGAAATGCCGTCGTTCTTCGGCTATATGATCAAGTTCTCGCTCATCATTCTGTTGCCCATTTACATCATCACGCAATTAATTTTCATCTAAACTATGGAATTCAGTCCGTTAACCGCCATCTCCCCCATTGACGGCCGCTATCGCGGCAAAGTCGAGGCCCTGGCAGGCTATTACTCGGAGTATGCGCTCATCAAATACCGTGTCCGCGTTGAAATCGAATATTTCATCGCTTTGTGCGAACTGCCGGTGCCCCAGCTCAAAGGGGTGGACAAGCAGTTGTTCGAGCCTCTGCGCGACATTTACCGCAATTTCTCCCTGGCAGACGCACAAACCGTCAAGGACACGGAGAAGATCACCAACCACGACGTCAAGGCCGTAGAGTACTTCATCAAGGGAAAATTCGATGAAATGGGCTTGGAAGCCTACAAGGAATTCATCCACTTCGGCCTTACCTCGCAGGACATTAACAACACCTCCATCCCCCTGGCGGTCAAGGACAGCCTCAACGAAGTGTTCTATCCCGCCCTGCAGGGACTGACCGACAAACTGGAGGAACTGGCTACGGCATGGAAGGACATTCCGATGCTGGCCAAAACGCACGGACAACCGGCTTCACCCACCCGTCTGGGTAAGGAGATGATGGTGTTCGTAAGCCGCCTCAAGGCGCAGACGGAACTGCTGAAAGCCGTTCCCCTGAGTGCCAAATTCGGCGGAGCCACCGGCAATTTCAACGCCCACCACGTGGCTTATCCCAACCAGGACTGGAAGGCCTTCGGCAACCAATTCGTAAGCCGGTACCTGGGCTTGGAGCGCGAGCAGTGGACCACCCAGATCTCCAATTACGACAACCTGGCCGCCCTGTTTGACGGCATCCGCCGTATCAACACCATCATCATGGATTTGGACCGCGACTTCTGGACCTACATTTCGATGGAGTACTTCAAGCAGACCATCAAGGCCGGCGAAGTGGGTTCCTCGGCCATGCCGCACAAGGTCAACCCCATCGATTACGAAAATTCAGAAGGCAATCTGGGCATTTCGACCGCCATTTTGGAGCATCTGGCACACAAACTGCCCGTTTCGCGGTTGCAACGCGACCTGACCGACTCCACCGTAATCCGCAACATCGGCGTACCGATGGGCCACACGCTCATCGCCATCGCCAGCACGATGAAGGGACTGGGCAAGCTGATTTTGAACGAGCCCGTCATCAAGGCCGATCTGGAAAACTGCTGGAATGTGGTGGCCGAGGCTATTCAGACCATTCTGCGCCGCGAAGGTTATCCCAAACCCTACGAGACGCTCAAAGCGCTTACCCGCACCAACAGTGCTGTGACCGAACAGTCCATCCACGAGTTCATTCAGGGATTGAATGTTTCGGACAGCGTCAAGGCCGAACTCATGCAAATCACACCGTACAATTATACGGGCATGTAACATTGATGGAATGAACAAATTCTGGAACCTGCTCAGACGCTTTGTACCGGCTTATCGGAAGTCGGTCGCCGGTGTGCTGCTTTTCAGCCTGCTGTCCACCTTCCTGAGTTTATTCTCCTTCGCCATGATTGTTCCCATTCTCGAAATCCTCTTCGGCATTTCGAGCCCCGTCACCGAGGTGCCGGTCTATACCGGATTGGCCGGACTCTTCAATTATCTGAAGGATTATCTGGCCTACGGGGTGACCGGATTGATGGTGGCTTATGGCAAAATCCCCACCCTCGGCATTCTCTGTGTGGCTCTGGTGGTGATGACCTTTCTTAAAGTCATTACCTTCTATTTCAGTTCGTTGTGCATGGCCTATATGCAGACCGGCGTGGTCCGCGACCTGCGCAACACCGTGCTTGACAAGACCTTGACGCTGCCCATCGGATTCTTCACCGAAGAACGCAAAGGCGACATTATGTCGCGTATCAGTGTGGACGTGTCCGATGTGGAGGCCTCCATCATGGGTTCGCTCGACATGCTGATCAAGAACCCGATCATCATAGTCATCTATCTGATTGTGCTGGTCGGTGTCAGTTGGGAACTTTCGCTTTTTGTGCTTGTTATGCTGCCCATCGCCGGGTTGGTCATGGGCGGTGTCGGCAAGAACTTGAAAAAAGATTCCCTGGAGGTCGGCCGGGAACAAGGCACCCTCACCTCCCAGCTGGAGGAAATGCTCGGCGGACTGCGCATCATCAAAGCCTTCAATGCCGAAAGCAAGATCGGCGCCCGTTTCCACCGGCAGACCGACCGCATCCGGCAGGCCATACTGCGCGTGGTGAGCCGTCAGTACCTGGCCCACCCGATGAGCGAGTTTCTCGGTACCACCATCATTGCCTTGGTGGTGTGCTACGGTGGTTGGCTGATTTTGGAAACGCAAAGCGGTCTGCAGGCATCGGTGTTTATCTACTACATTCTGATTTTCTACAGCATCATCAACCCCATCAAGGAGTTGTCGCGTGCCGCTTACAATGTGCGCAAAGGCGTGGCCTCGTTGGAACGTATTGACAAAATCATGCTGGCGCAAAATCCGCTCACCTGGCCCAAAGATGCAGTAAAACCGGATACCCTGCACGATTGCATCGAATACCGCGATGTCAGCTTCCGCTACCGCGAGGACTGGGTACTCCGCCACATTGATTTGACCATTCCCAAAGGGAAGACGGTGGCGCTGGTAGGTGCCTCCGGATCGGGTAAATCCACCCTGGTGGACCTGTTGCCGCGCTTTTGGGACGTCACGGAAGGCGAAATCCGCATTGACGGACACAACATCAAGGACATGTCGCTCTACGACCTGCGCAGTCTGATGGGCAATGTCAACCAGGAAGCCATTCTCTTCAACGACACCTTCTACAACAACATCGCCTTCGGTGTGGAGAACGCCACACAGCAACAGGTAGAGGAAGCGGCCCGGATTGCCAACGCACACGAATTTATCATGGCCCACCCCGAAGGCTACCAAGCCAACATCGGAGACCGGGGCTGCAAACTGTCCGGTGGCCAGCGCCAACGCATCAGCATTGCGCGCGCCATTCTGAAGAACCCACCCATCCTGATTCTTGACGAAGCCACCTCGGCCCTCGACACCCAATCGGAGAAACTCGTGCAGGAAGCCTTGGAACAGTTGATGAAAAACCGCACCACCATCGTGATCGCCCACCGGCTCTCGACCATCCGCAATGCCGATGAAATCTGTGTTTTGGAACACGGCCGTATCGTAGAGAGAGGCACACATGACCAATTGGTCGCCCGGCACGGGGTGTACGACCAACTCCAGAAGAATCAGAAATTGAGCTGACGGCTATCGGACGGCTTGCCGGAATTCGGGGTAACGGTCGGGGAAACGCTCCAAATGATTGCCCACCACCACCACATCGGCACCCGCCTGCCAGGCTGCCTCGGCATCCTGCCGGCTGCGCAACCCGCCACCCACAATCAAACGGCACGAAACCGCCGCCCGCACCGCCTTGATCATGGCAGTGGGAACCGGTTGCAACGCACCGCTGCCCGCCTCCAGGTAGATGGCCTGCATACCCAGCAACTGTCCGGCATAGGCCGTATTGACCGCGAGTTCGATATCGTTGCGTTCAATGGGCCGGGTACCACTCACCCGTTCCACCGTACTCTCCCGGCCGCCATCTATGAGCAAATAGCCCGTGGGAACGATTTTGAGCCGGCTGTGGCGCAATCGTGCGGCCGCCTCCACATGGCGCCCGATGAGCAAATCGGGATTACGTCCGGAAATGAGTGAAAGCAGCAAGAGCGTATCCGCCTCCTCCGAGAGTTGGGCGGCATTGCCGGGAAACAGCACCACAGGGGCCTGTATCCTTGTGCGTATCGATTGGATAAAATGATCGTCGGCGGGACCGGTACTGCCGCCTACAAAGACGTAATCGGGCGGATTGACCGCCATAAGATCCACCAGGTGCCCCGTGGAAGGCACCCGCTTGTCCGGATCAATCAATATGGCCAACTGCCCGGGCACCGGCTTATTTTTTCCCTTTCTTCACCCGACGCAGCACAAAGGCGGAGCGGGACGGAATGTACAAGCGGATCCATCCCTTGTCGGGATATCCCTCGGCCGGCATGGTGAAGTGATGCACCGATTCGTCGCTGAGGCCGAAACCGCCGTATTGCGTGGAATCGGTGTTCAGCACCATTTCGTATTCACCCGGCGACACCAACATACCATAGTCGGTATAGGAATTGAACGGGTGGAAGTTGAAGATGAACAACAGGTCGTCGCGGCCGTAGGCAAGCACCTGATCGCCGGAGTTGTCCCAATACTTGTAAAGCATAATATCCTGGAAACCGGTGCGGGAGGTGATCAAATGCACCATATCCCGGTCAAACGCAGCCAAATTCTTGTACAGGCAGTCCTCACGGTCCACCAGATCCCACTGCCGGCGGGCGTACTTGTACGACCATCCGTTGCCCTCGCGCGGGAAATCAATCCATTCAGGATGACCGAATTCATTGCCCATGAAATTGAGATAACCGCCGTTGATGGTGGTGGCCGTAATCAGCCGGATCATCTTGTGCAGTGCGATGCCACGATCCACCATGTAGGTGGTGTTGCCTTTCTGCATGTGCCAGTACATGTCGGCGTCAATCAGACGGAAGATGATGGTTTTGTCGCCCACCAGCGCCTGATCGTGACTTTCAGCGTAACTGATGGTCTTCTCATCGTAGCGACGGTTGGTCAGTTCCCAGTAGATGTGGCCGGGTTTCCAGTTTTCATCGGTGTATTCCTTAATGTATTTAATCCATAAATCGGGAATCCCCATAGCCATACGATAGTCAAAGCCAATGCCACCGTCCTCCATCTTCGAGGCCAGACCGGGCATACCGCTCATTTCCTCGGCAATCGTGATGGCGTTGGGGTTGATCTGGTGGATCAGTTCGTTGGCCAGCGTCAGGTAGCAGATGGCATCGCCGTCCTGATTGCCGTTGTAGTAATCGCCGTATCCGCCGAACGACTCGCCCAGTCCGTGGCTGAGATACAGCATGGAGGTGACGCCGTCGAAACGGAAGCCGTCGAAATGATACTCTTCCATCCAGAACTTGCAGTTGGAGAGCAGGAAGTGCAGCACCTCGTTCTTACCGTAGTTGAAACACAGGGAGTCCCAAGCCGGATGTTCCCGGCGCGCACCGTCGTGGAAATACTGGTAAGGCGTACCGTCAAAGCGCCCCAGGCCCTCCACTTCGTTCTTCACCGCATGGGAGTGCACAATGTCCATGATGACGGCAATGCCCATGCCATGGGCGGTATCAATCAGCTCCTTCAGCTCGTCGGGAGTCCCGAAACGCGACGAAGCCGCAAAGAAACTGCTCACATGGTAGCCGAACGACCCGTAATACGGGTGTTCCTGAATGGCCATGATCTGAATGCAATTGTAACCGGCCTTCTGCACGCGGGGCAGCACCTCGGTGCGGAATTCACGGTAAGTGCCCACCTTCTCCTGGCTGGTCGCCATGCCGATATGGCACTCGTAGATCATCAACTGCTCGGTATTGGGCTTGAATTTCCTGTTTTTGAACACATAGGGCTTGGTGGGATTCCAAACCTGTGCGCTGAAGATTTTGGTCCGGTCGTCCTGAACCACCCGGCGGCACCAGGCCGGAATGCGCTCGCCCGACCCGCCGTTCCATTTGACAATCAGTTTGTAGAGCTGGCCGTGCATCATCGCCTTTTCGGCAAATGTCCCTTCAAACACCCCGTTGCCGATGGCCGTAAGCCGGTACTGCTCGTCTTCCTTCCAATCATTTAAATCACCGATCACGTAGATGTCCGTGGCGTTGGGCGCCCATTCCCGCAGCACCCATCCGGAGGGCTGCTTGTGCAGGCCGAAATAGAGGTAACCCGAAGCGAAATCGGACAAAGTACGGCGGTGGCCGCCGGTCAGTTCGCGCTCTTTCGCCACAGCGTATTCATAACGGCCTTGTATAGCGGATGCGTAGGGTACCAGCCAAGGGTCATTCTGAATGATTTTCAAGTTGGACATAGCTTATAGAATTTGATGTTCCTGCCGCAGCAGGTCGTTGATGTTCTTGACCGGGTTGAAGGTTTTGACCGGAAGTTCCACAAAAATGGTGTTCCAGCCGGCCATGCAGCCGTTCCAAAGGCCCGGATGCTCCAATTGGTGCACCGTGCGGCCGTCTTTTTCCTTCGGATATACAATAAACGCCGTATCATCGGCGAAGTTGGCGAAATTGAACTTGTGTCCTTTGTAGTCATTCATGGCACAGACCATGTCCACCGGATTGAAGTGGCTGGCATGGGCCACCATCTTCCTCCATTTCGGATGGTCGTAGATCTGGTAGTATTCTGCAATCTGCAGCGAAAGGGTGCCGTCGTTGTTACGGACCCAGCACGGCACACCGCCCTGCTCGTCCTCGTTCTTGACCATGCTGCACACGCGCAAAGGCCGGTTGAGCCGGTCGAACAGGTAGCTGCACTGCTCCTCGCGCGACATACGCAGAATGTTCTCACGCTTCACATTGAGCACATTCTCCACGTAGTTGATGATCTCAATCAGCTGATCGTCACCGATTTCGCCCTTCTCGAGCCGCTTGAGGTACTTGTGGATCTGTTTCTGATGATAGACCAGCACACCGCCCAACAGCCGGTTGCCGCGCGCGGTAAGCCGTTTGAGCGAGTCGATGGGGACATTGTCGATATTCTTGATATAGACCAGATCGGCATGCAGCGAGGTGAACTCCTCAAACAGCGCGCCGTGACCGCCACGGTGGAACACCAGCCGGCCGTCGGCGTCGCGCAAAAGGGCGCCGTTGTCGTCGAGCACCACCGTATCGGTGCTTTCCGCCTGACAGGGCAGCGCGATGGAGAATTCCATCCCCACCCGCTTTTCAATCGGGTATTTGAAACTGTTCAGGTATTCCTGAATGGCGTCCTTGTGACGGGAATCGACCGTAAAACACATGTTGACCACTCCGCCGCGTGTTCCCGACACCATACTGCTCTCCACCATCATTTCCTGAATGGGCGTCCGCGCTTCGAGGAAGGAGGAGTAATAGTTCATCACGCGCCGCGGCAGGTATTTCTCCATGGTGGCGAAGCGGTGCCCCTTGTCGGTGTGGAATTTGAACAGCGCTATCGGCAGATGGTCGTAGTTGAGCCCGTCCTCCGACAGCATGTAGTGCAGAATCTGCTTGTACTGCCCCTCCTCGATCAATTCCTCCGTCTTCTTCTTGAGTTTGGCTTTGCACAAATCGTTGAGCTCGGTGAAAAAGGCGAAACTTTCCAAGTGCTTGAAGAAATTCTTCTCGTAATTGGTCTGCGGGGTTTCGTAATCCGCCTGCATAAAGGCCCTCAGCTCGCGCAGGAAGCGGCTGGCGGTGCCGGATGCCGGAATGAAATGGACGATGGTTTTCTTTTTGCCCAGGTAGTTGTCCCAAACGTGCAGATAGGAGTCCTGCTGGTCTTCGGGGATATTCAGTATGCCGTCTTCCAGGCTGGCCGTACGTACAATCTCCGGCCGCGTTCCTCCCTTTTTCAGGAAATCCACCTGCCGAAGTACGTCTTTTTCGGTCAAACCTTTCTCTGTCAGTTGTTTGTAATCTTTTTCCGTCAACATTTCCAATGGAATTGCTTCAAAAAGCATACAAATCTACAAAATTAGCCCCAATCGTTCAAACTTTGCACACAGAAAAACCCCCTATAGGTAGATTTTACCCCCAAAGGGTGGATATATTCCAAAAAAATCGTAAATTTGTCCGCTAAATTTGAGTATCCTGTATTAAACGAATCATGCCACAGACATCAACACGAGGCCAACGCATGCCGCAGTCTCCTATCCGGAAACTGGTTCCGCTGGCCGACAAAGCCAAAGAACGCGGTATCAAAGTGTACCACCTCAACATCGGACAGCCCGATCTGCAAACCCCCGAAGTGGCACTCGAAGCCATCCGGCACATTGACCGCAAGATTCTCGAATACAGCCCCAGCGACGGCATCAAATCGCTGCGTCTCAAGCTCACTGAATACTACAAACGCTTCAACATCAACGTTGAGCCTTCGGATATCATCGTTACATCGGGCGGTTCCGAAGCCGTTAACTTCGCCTTCATGGCCTGTCTGGATCCGGGCGACGAAATCATTGTCCCCGAACCCGCCTACGCCAACTACACGGCTTTCGCCATCAGCGCCGGCGCCGTCATCAAGCCCATCGTCTCCACCATTGAGGAGGGATTCGCCCTGCCGAGCGTGGAGAAATTCGAGGAGCAGATCACCCCGCGCACCAAGGGCATTCTGATCTGCAACCCCAACAACCCGACCGGTTACCTGTACACCAAGGAGGAGATGAACAAAATCCGCGACTTGGTGAAGAAATACGACCTATACCTCTTCTCCGACGAGGTTTACCGCGAATTCTGCTACACGGGAGCCCCCTACATCTCCGCCTTCCACCTGAAGGGCATTGAGGAGAATGTCATCCTGTTCGACTCGGTATCCAAACGCTATAGCGAATGCGGCATCCGTGTCGGCGCACTGGTTACCAAGAACCAGGCGGTGAAAGAGAGTGTCATGAAGTTCTGCCAGGCCCGTCTGAGCCCCCCGTTGCTGGGGCAGCTGGTGGCAGAAGCCTCGGTCGATACGCCCGAGGAATACATGTTGGAAATGTACAACGAGTATGTGGAACGCCGTAAGTTCCTCATTGACGGGCTCAACCGCATTCCGGGGGTTTACTCCCCCATCCCGATGGGTGCCTTCTACACCGTTGCCCGCCTGCCCATTGACGACAGCGACAAATTCTGCGCCTGGCTGCTCAACGACTTTGAATACGAAGGTCAGACCGTCATGATGGCACCGGCCTCCGGATTCTATACCATGAACACCGTAGGGCGCAACGAGGTCCGTGTGGCCTATGTGCTCAAGAAGGAGGATTTGGCGAAAGCTTTGTTTGTCCTGCAGAAAGCATTGGAAGCCTACCCCGGACGCACCATTTGATGAACTTTGAATTCACCATAGCACGCCGCATCCACTTTCAACCCAACCGGGAAGGCGGACGCAACAACCAGACCAAACCGGCGGTGCGCATCGCCACCATCGGTATCGCACTGGGGTTGGCCGTCATGCTGGTGGCGGTAGCTGTGGTAACAGGATTCAAGGAACAGGTGAGCGGCAAGGTGATCGGTTTCGGATCACACATCCAGATCACCAGCCTGACCAACAACACCACCTACGAAACCGAGGCCGTCTCCTTCTCCGACACGCTGCTGTCGGCCATCCGAGGCACCGAAGGTATCCGCTATGCCGGTCTTTTCGCCACCAAACCCGGCATTCTCAAATGCGACCGCGACTTTCACGGCATTGTGCTCAAAGGCGTTTCGCCCGACTATGACTTCACCTTTTTCGCCAACAACCTGATTGCCGGTGAAATCCCGCATTATTCGCCAGACAGCGCCGCCTCGAAGGAGGTGCTGCTTTCGCGCAAAATCGCCGACCTCATGCAACTCAACGTGGGCGACACTTTCCTGGCCTACTTCATTCAGGAATCGGTGCGTGTCCGCAAATTCACGGTCGCAGGGCTCTATGACACCGGCTTGGTTGACTTCGACAACCTATTTATAATCAGCGACCTGCGCCATGTGCAATCGCTCAACGACTGGGCTTCCGACGAAGGAAGCGGACTGGAAATCCTGGTGGACGACTACGACCGGCTGTCCGAACGCACCGAAGCGGTGTTCCAGCTGGCCACCAACCGGTTCGACCGGCACAAACGTGCCTACTACACATGCAGCATACGCGACCTGCAGCCACAGATTTTCTCCTGGCTCAGTCTGCTCGACATGAATGTGGTGGTGATCTTGATTCTGATGATGGCGGTATCGGGCTTCAACATGATTTCCGAACTGCTCATCCTGATTTTGGACAAAACCTCGCTCATCGGCTCACTCAAGTCCTTCGGTGCGCACGACTGGAGCATCCGCCGGATCTTCCTCTACCAAGCCGGATTCCTGATTGGGAAAGGGCTGCTGTGGGGCAATGCCATCGGTATCGCCCTGTGCATGATTCAGAAATACCTGCACGTGATCCCGCTCGATCCGACGGTCTATTACGTGGATACGGTTCCCGTCCACCTGACGCTGGGTTGGGTACTGGCACTCAACATCGGCACAGCCCTGCTGGCCATTCTGGTTCTGATGCTCCCCTCGCACGTGATTGCCAAGATTTCACCGGCCAAATCCATCCGTTTCGAATAACCCTTGCTCAGGCCAAAGCCTCGGCTACGGTAAAGTTGCTGCCGCCCACAAAGACAAAGTCGCCCGGACGATAGTCGGCTTTCGCAGCTTCCAACGCCGCTTTGACCGATGGATAGGCTGCACCCCGCAATCCGAACTGTACTGCCAGGGCACGCAATTCCTCCGCCGGCAGCGCCCGGGGAATGGCCGCGTTGCAGAAGTAGTAAACCGCGTCGCGCGGCATGAGCGACAGGCAGGTGCGTATGTCTTTGTCGCCCACCATGCCGAATACAATACGCAACGGGCAGTGCTGTGCCTCCAGCTGGGCGGCGATGTAGCGGATGCCGCCTTCGTTGTGCCCGGTGTCAATGGTGACGGGCGGGTTGCCCGGAAGGGTCTGCCAACGTCCGGTCAAACCGGTCATTTCCACCACATGGGCCATGCCCTCGCGGACAGCGTTTTCCGATAGGGAGAATACGGACTGAAGACGGTCCACCGCCGCCAGAATGGTCTTTTTATTGTGTTCCTGACACCAGCCTTTGAGTTCAAACTCCACCGGACGGTCGGGTTGGTCTTCGGCATAGACGATGTCGGACGAACGGGCGTCGAACACCGCCCGAATGGAGGGTGTGGCCTCACCGACCACCACCGGCACCCCCGGCTTGATGATTCCGGCCTTTTCAGCGGCGATCTGCTCCACCGTATCGCCCAACAGCTTGACGTGGTCCAGACTGATGTTGGTGATAATGGAAAGCACCGGTGTAATGATGTTGGTGCTGTCCAACCGGCCGCCCAACCCCACTTCAATCACCGCCACATCGACCTGGCACTGCCGAAAATAACAGAACGCCATCAGGGTGGTGATTTCAAAGAACGAGGGTTGCAGCCGGTCAATCAACGGCAGCGCCTCCTGCACAAAGTCCACTACATAACCGGGATCGATCGGACGTCCGTTTACCCGGATGCGTTCGGAGAAATCGAGCAGATGGGGCGAAGTGTAAAGCCCCACCTTGTAGCCGGCCGCCTGCAGGATGGCGGAAAGGGTGTGCGACGTGGATCCCTTACCGTTGGTGCCCGCCACATGAATGGTCTTGAATGCCCGGTGCGGATGGCCATAATGATTGTCCAGAGCCTCTACACCGGCTAGTCCGGGCTTATAAGCGCCGGCTCCCTGCTGTTGGAAAACCGGAGTCTTGACGTAGAGGTATTGAAGTGTTTCGGAATAATTCATCGTTTTTAACGCATTTTATGGCTGCAAAGGTACAATTTCTGCAAAAGATTTGTTATATTTGAAATTGAAACTTTAAAACAAAGCGCTATGGGAGCCAAGAAAAATTTTGTGCTGGACACCAACATCATCCTGCACGACCATAAATGTATCTATAATTTTCAGGAAAACGACATTTTCCTCCCCATGGTTGTCCTCGAGGAACTGGACAAATTCAAGAAGGGCAACGAAGAAATCAACTACAACGCCCGTCAGTTCGCCCGCGAATTGGATGAAATCAGCGACAACGACTTCTTCACCAAAGGCGCGCCGTTGGGCGAAGGTCTGGGGCGTCTGTTCATTGTTCCCAACGCCACTCCGTCCGAAAAGATCCGGCAGGCCTTTATGGAGCGCACGCCCGACCATTTGATTCTGGCTACCGCCGAAGCGGTGCAGGCCAAGCATCCCAAGGTAAAGACCATTCTGGTCACCAAGGACATCAACCTGCGCATGAAGGCCCGTTCGCTGGGAATGCTCACCGAAGACTACTTCAACGACAAGGTGACCAACACCGACATTTTCAACAAGGAGCAGGAAACCTTCGATGGCATAGACAGTGAAATCATTGACCGCATCTACAGCACAGCGGCCGGCGTACCGGCCAAAAACTTCGCTTTCAGCAAGGATTTCATCGCCAACCAGTACTTCGTGCTCAAAAGCGACCGCAATTCAGTACTTGCCCGCTACGATGCCGAAATCGAATCGGTGGTCAAAGTCGGCAAAGTGAAGAGTTTCGGCATCGAGCCGCGCAATGCCGAGCAGAACTTCGCCATGGACGCGCTGATGAACGACGACCTGAAACTGGTCTGCATCACCGGTAAGGCCGGTACGGGTAAGACGCTGCTGGCGCTGGCCTGCGCACTGGCCAAATCGGCCACCTACAAGCAGATTCTGCTGGCCCGCCCCATCGTGGCCCTGGCCAACAAGGATCTGGGCTTCCTGCCCGGCACCGAAAAGGACAAGATCTCACCCTATATGCAGCCGCTGTTCGACAACCTGAGCTTTATCAAGCGCGTGGTGGGTTCGGGCAGCCGCGAGGCAAGCACCATCAACGAGCTGCAGAATTCGGGGCAGCTGGTGATTGAAGCCCTGGCCTTTATCCGTGGCCGCAGCCTCTCCGACTCCTACATCATTGTGGACGAGGCGCAGAACCTGACCCCGCACGAAATCAAGACCATCATCACCCGCGCCGGTGAGAACACCAAGGTGGTGTTTACCGGTGATGTGCACCAGATTGACCAACCCTACCTCGACCAACTGTCGAACGGTCTGGCCTACACCATCGACAAGATGCG
>JAGDAS010000027.1 GCA_017959385.1 Paludibacteraceae bacterium | reverse complement strand
AGTTGTCGTCCGACACCAAATCGACTCCGTTCAAATTCCAGGTCATGGAGCGGTTGGTCACCGTACCCACCGGCTCCTCCACCTCTTTCAACGTCGCCACCACCGCCTGCCCGACACCGACACGGGTGCGCGACAACTCTATCTCCCCCAGTTTGCCCGTCTGCTGATTGGCGGGTTCGTTGTCACATCCGGCCAACAAAAGCGGCAAAAGCGTCAAAAGCGTCAAAAGAATCGTATATTTCTTCATACATATCAATGCAAGCACACAAATGTAGTAAAAAATCGCACAACCGCCCCGATATTTGCAAAAAAAAGGTATCTTTGTGTGTTGCTAACAAAAATCATCGTCATGAAAAAACGTTTATTCCTGCTCTGCCTGCTGGCGGTTTCGCTCCTTCAGGCAAATGCCGAGAACCACGGACGCTATCTGGAACTGGGCATCGGAGGCGGTCTGCACTCCATGCAATACACCGGCTTTACCGGAAACAACTCCACCACCCCGGGCGGTGGCGGCCAGCTCTACCTCACCTACCGCTACATGTTCCACGAGCACTGGGGCATCGGCGCCGGTTTTGACCTGACCTATCTGCACGCCTCCGCCACATTCGATCACACCGACGGCGCCGGACACGCATTCGGCGACTGGAAGGAGCAACAGAACCTGCTGAACCTCAACATTCCCGTCGGCATCTATTTCCAGACCCCCGTCTGTGAAAAATGGGATTTCATGTGGGGAGCTGGTGCCAAATTGTCGTTCCACGAATACAACAACTTCTATGCCTCCGGACGCATGGACGACGTGGACCGGGTGTTTGGCGGACATATTGCGGAGAAGGATTTTCCGAAAATCGGATGTGAAATCTACGCCGACCTGGGCTTCCATTACGCCGTCAGCGAACGCATCCTGCTCTACATCGGCCTTTACGGCAGCTACGGCCCGACCAACCACAAACGGGGCACCGACACACCGCTCTACGCCGTCAACAAAGACGACAAAGGAGTGGAACACGGCATTTACCACGGCATGCTCAATTCGGATGCCTGCGCCAAGGCACACAGCTACACCGTCGGTCTGAAATTCGGCATTACCTTCAATTTCCCCTCGCAGTCCGAACTGGATGCACTGCCCGACGAGGAGTTGGGAACCGAAGACGAGGAGAACCGCAAAACCTGGCATGAGTTGGAGATGGAATAACACACCTATTTATAAATTAAAAACGGATGCCGGTCGGAATGTGGCATCCGTTTTTTTTGTGCAAAAAAGTTGTCAGTTTTTAGGCTGATAAATTGTCTTTTTCAAAAATATTCGCTAATTTTGGGATTAGAATTACAAATCTCCTATGGAAAACACATCAGGTTCTATCACACAGATCATCGGTCCCGTTATCGACGTCGCCTTCGAACAAGGTGGAGACCAGCTTCCCAAAATCCACGACGCGCTGGAAATCACACGGGAGAACGGTCAAAAGCTTATCATTGAGTGTCAACAGCATATTGGTGAAAAATCCATCCGGGCCATCGCCATGGACTCGACCGACGGATTGGTGCGCGGTATGGAGGTACGTCCCATGGGCAAGCCCATCTCCGTCCCCATCGGCGGCCAGATCAAAGGCCGTCTGCTCAACGTAACAGGCGATGCAGTGGACGGCATCGGCGAATTGGACCGCAGCGCGGAATACCCGATCCATCGCGAACCACCCAAATACGAGGAACTGGCAACCTCCAAGGAAATCCTCTTCACGGGCATCAAGGTCATCGACCTGCTGGAGCCCTACCTGAAAGGCGGCAAAATCGGTTTGTTCGGCGGCGCCGGTGTAGGCAAGACGGTATTGATCATGGAATTGATCAACAACATCGCCAAGGGCTACAACGGTTATTCGGTGTTCGCCGGTGTGGGCGAACGTACCCGCGAGGGCAACGACCTGCTGCGCGAGATGCTGGAATCGAATGTAATCCAATACGGAGATGAGTTCAAAAAAGCGATGGAGGAAGGCGACTGGGATCTGTCGAAAGTGGACCCGAAAGCCTTGGAGAAATCGCAGGCCACTTTGGTGTTCGGCCAGATGAACGAGCCTCCAGGCGCCCGTGCTTCGGTAGCGCTGACGGGTCTGACCGTAGCCGAATCCTTCCGCGACAGCAACAAGGGAGGTGCCGGCAACGACATCCTGCTCTTTATTGACAACATTTTCCGTTTCACGCAGGCAGGATCCGAAGTGTCCGCCCTGTTGGGGCGTATGCCGTCGGCCGTAGGTTACCAGCCTACCCTGGCCTCCGAAATGGGTCTGATGCAGGAACGCATCACTTCAACCAAAAACGGATCCATCACCTCCGTACAAGCCATCTATGTGCCGGCCGACGACTTGACCGACCCCGCCCCGGCCACCACATTCAGCCACTTGGACGCTACCACGGTGCTCAGCCGTAAGATTTCCGAGTTGGGCATCTACCCGGCCGTGGATCCGCTGGATTCAACCTCGCGCATTCTGGATCCCCAGATTGTAGGCGAAAAGCACTACAAGACCGCCCGCCGCGTCATTGAGCTGCTGCAGCACTACCAGGAATTGCAGGACATCATCGCCATTCTGGGCATGGAGGAACTGTCGGAGTCCGACAAACTGGCCGTACACCGCGCACGCCGCGTACAGCGCTTCCTCTCGCAACCCTTCCACGTAGCCGAACAATTCACCGGTCTGAAGGGTGTCATGGTCTCGATTGAAGACACGATCAAGGGCTTCAACATGATCATGGACGGCGAAGTGGACCAATACCCCGAAGCCGCCTTCAACCTGGTAGGCACCATTGAGGAAGCCATCGCCAAAGGCGAACAATTGTTGAAAGAAACCAAATAAGCAGCATGAACGTAGCCGTCATTTCACCCAAAACCACGCTGTTTCAAGGTACCGCTACGGCGGTCACCCTGCCCGGCACCTTAGGGAAGTTCACCGTTCTGGAGAACCACGCCCCCATTGTGGCGGTATTGGGAAAGGATGTGTGGAAATACAAACCGCCGAAGGCGGATCCAAACAGGCCATCGCCATTGAGAGCGGCTTTGTGGAAGTCCATCACAACCAGGTGAGCATTTGTGTGGAAGAAACCATTGCCCGACAAGATGCGTAAATACGTCAACATAGGGATCATCGCCGTACTGGCCGCCGAATTGGGGCTGAGCGCCGGTTTTCAGTTGGGATTGCACCATGCATATCCGGCTGCCGCTTTTGCACTGGCCGCGTTCTTCTTCGCACTGGCGGTCGCCTTCGGGCTATGGATGGTGCGCTTTTACCCGGACGGAGACCTCGACAACAAACGTTATGCCCTGTACAAGGGTCTGAAGGCGCTGGTCTGCCTGGTAATGGCCGCCGCCTTGATGGTATGGATCAAAGACCGCAGTGTCCGGTTGGAACTGCTGGTGCGCTTCGCCCTCTTCTATGTCGTACAACTCGGTTTGGAAACATGGGAAATGGTTCACTATCAAAAAGAAATTAAAAAAATTCAGAACAACGCATAAAGCACATTCATTTCCATGAATAAACTGAGATACATACTGTCCACGCTGTTCCTGCTGTTCGCAGCCGGCCTGCCCGTTATGGCACAGGATGCCTCCGACGGAACGGAGGAGGAAACGAATGCGGCAATGGAATCCGGGACAGCAACGGAGGGAGTGGATGCAGTAGGACTGATCTTCGGCCATATCGGAGACGCCTACGAATATCACATCACCGAAATCGGCGGACATCCCGTATCCGTGCCCCTGCCCGTCATCGTCCACAGCCCCGAACGCGGCTGGTTCTGTTTCTCTTCGGCCAAAATCGCCCACGGCAGCACCTACAACGGATTCTTTATCTCGCAGGAGGAAAAATACAACGGCAAGGTGGTGGAACGCAATGCGCAAGGAGAATTGGTGCGTCCGTTCGACCTCTCCATCACCAAGAATGTATTTGCACTGCTGCTCTCAAGCGCACTGCTGCTCATCATTTTCCTAAGCATGGCTCATGCCTACAAGAAAAATCCCATGGGCGTTCCTTCCAAAGGCCGGAGTATGCTGGAGGCCGTCATCCTTTATCTGGATGCCGACATCATCCGTCCGGCACTGGGTAAGAAATCGGTCCGCTTCGCCCCCTACCTGCTGACCGTATTCTTCTTCATTCTGCTCAACAACCTGATGGGACTGGTGCCCGTCTTTCCTTTGGGTGCCAACCTGACCGGCAACATTTCCGTCACGTTGGTATTGGCTCTGTTCACCTACATCATAACCAACGTGTTCGGAACCAAGACCTACTGGAAGGACATTTTCTGGCCGGAAGTCCCCGTCTTCCTGAAGACACCGGTTTTCCCGCTCATGCAGATTATCGAATTCATTTCGACACTGACCAAGCCCATCGCCTTGATGATCCGTCTTTTCGCCAATATTTTTGCCGGTCACATGATCATCCTGGTGCTCATTTCCCTGATATTCATCTTTACCGCCGTCTTCCAATCGGCGGCGGTGGGTGGCGGAACAGCCGTGCTTTCGGTGCTATTCTCCGTCTTCATGTACTGTCTGGAATTATTGGTAGCCTTCATACAAGCCTATGTGTTCACCATGCTGTCGGCCATCTTTATCGGACTGGCGCAGGCGGAACATGAGGAAGGACATGAAAAGGCCGCCCCCGTAATCGCAGAGAACAACCAACAATCATAGAGTATTCATTTAAAAAACAACCATTATGTTAGTATCTATCCTTTTGGGCGCTATTGAAAGTGCCGGTTTAGCCAAGTTTGGTGCAGCTCTCGGTGCTGCCATTGCCATCATCGGTGCAGGTCTGGGTATCGGACGCATCGGCGGAACGGCCATGGAAGCCATTTCGCGTCAGCCCGAAGCCGCAGGCGACATCCGCTCCAGCATGATCATCGCAGCCGCCTTGATCGAGGGTGTGACGTTGTTCGCCATCATCATCTGCGCGCTGGCCATCCTGATGTAATAACCTCAGTCTGCAGTTCCACTCCGGGATTGCAGACTGTTTAAAACCGCATTGTCATGAATTTGTTTTTACCCGATTCCGGACTGGTTGTATGGATGCTGCTGGCATTCTCGATTGTGTTCATCGTATTGGCGAAGTTCGGCTGGCCGATCATTCTCCAATCACTCAACAATCGTGAACAATACATCACAGACTCCCTGCAGAAGGCCGACGAAGCCGTCAAGGCCCTCGCCGGACTGGAGCAGAAGGGCAAGGACATCATCGCCAGCGCACAGGCCGAGCAACTGCGCATGGTCAAGGAAACGCAGGCGATCAGCGAAAAGATGATTCAGGAGGCCAAACTGCAGGCGCAGACCGAAGCCGACAAGATCATCGCCAGCGCCCAGGAACAAATCCGGAAAGACAAGGAGAAAGCACTGCAGGACATCCGCAAGGAAGTGGTTTCACTTTCCATCGGAATGGCCGAAAAGGTGTTGCGCAAGGAACTTGACAACCCCAAATCGCAGAGCGACTACATTGAACGACTATTAAACGACAACAGCTTGTCATAACGCGACATGAACCACGGAAAGATTTCCATACGTTACGCACGGGCCCTCTATGAATACGCTTTGGAGCATCAGGAGGACAAAGCGGTGTATGCCGATATGCAGATGCTGGCCCGCACCGCTGCCGAAGTCAAGGGGATGACCGTATTCCTGGCCAACCCGGCGGCAGGCCGTCAGGACAAACTGAACCTGCTGCAGGAGGCTTCCGGTGGCAAAAAAACCTGCGCCACCACCCGGCATTTCCTTGAGTTTGTGCTGGACAAAAACCGCGAAAGCTCCATGCAGATGATCGCATTGATGTATGCAAAACTCTACCGGGAGAAAAACCACATCCGGTTGGGACAGGTGACATCGGCTGCCGAGCTTCCGGCCCGGACCCTGGACAAAATTTCCGCCTTCATCCGCGACAACTATCATGTCAGCGTCGAAATGAGCACCCGGATTGACCCCGCCATTATCGGCGGATTCATCCTGGACATCGATGACAACCGTTTCGACGCCAGTATTTCTGGACAATTACAAAAACTGAACAACTATGCCGGACATTAAACCAAGTGAAATATCGAACGTGCTGAAGATGCAGCTCGACGGTTTCAAGCAGAAACTCGAGTTCGAAGAAATCGGCAAAGTACTCCAAGTGAGCGACGGTGTGGCCCGCGTGTTCGGACTGGAGAAAGTACAGTCCAACGAACTCGTTGAATTCGAGGGCGGAACCATGGGCGTTGTGCTCAATCTGGAAGAGGACAACGTGGGTGTCGTATTGCTGGGACCCACCGAATCGGTCAAAGAGGGATTCACCGTAAAGCGGACCAAGCGCATCGCATCCATTATGGCCGGCGAAGGTATGTTGGGCCGTGTTATCAACGTACTGGGCGAGCCGATCGACGGCAAAGGGCCCATCGGCGGCGAAACCTTTGAAATGCCGTTGGAGCGCAAAGCTCCGGGCGTTATCTTCCGCCAGCCCGTCAACGAGCCGTTACAAACCGGTCTGAAAGCCATTGACGCCATGATCCCCATAGGCCGCGGTCAGCGCGAGTTGATCATCGGCGACCGCCAGACCGGTAAAACGGCCATTGCCATTGACACGATCATCAACCAGAAAAAGGCATTCCAGGACGGGAAACCCATCTATTGTATTTACGTCGGTATCGGCCAAAAGGGTTCGACCATCGCCAATCTGGTGCAAACCCTGGAGGAACACGGTGCCATGGACTACACCATCGTGCTGTCCGCAACGGCCTCCAACCCTGCCGCCATGCAGTTCTACGCCCCTTATGCCGGTGTAGCGATTGCCGAATATTTCCGCGACACGGGCCGTCACGCCCTGATCATCTACGACGACCTGTCCAAACAGGCGGTCGCCTACCGTGAAGTGTCGCTGATTCTGCGCCGTCCGCCAGGACGTGAGGCCTACCCGGGTGATATTTTCTACCTGCACTCCCGCTTGTTGGAACGTGCGGCCAAAATCATCTCCAACGACCGGGTGGCCAGACGGATGAACGATCTGCCCGACTCCATCAAGGACAAGGTGAAGGGCGGCGGCTCCATTACCGCCCTCCCCATCATCGAAACCAAGGCGGGCGACGTATCGGCCTACATTCCGACCAACGTAATCTCCATCACCGACGGCCAGATCTTCCTGGAGTCCGGCCTGTTCAACGCAGGTGTGCGCCCTGCCATCAACGTAGGTATCTCGGTATCGCGTGTAGGTGGCAACGCCCAAATCAAATCCATGAAGAAAGTGGCCGGTACACTCAAACTGGACCAAGCCCAGTATCGTGAGTTGGAGGCTTTCACCAAATTCGGTTCAGAGATTGACGCCGCCACGCAAAGTGTGCTGGACAAAGGCGCCCGAAACGTGGAAATCCTGAAACAGGGCCAATACGCTCCGCTGACAGCCGCCCAACTGGTAGCCATCATCTACTGCGGTACCAACGGTCTGCTCAACGACGTACCCGTAGCACGTGTGTCAGAGTTCGAACGCCAGTTCCTCGACCTGATGGGTGTTAAACACCCGGATGTACTGGAACAGTTGGGACAGGGTGTGTACAACGATACGCTGACCGACGTTCTCCGCAAGGAGGCGGAAACCCTGGCAGCCACCTTTAAACAATAACAGCTTATGGCCTCACTCAAGGAAATACGCTCCAGAATCGTTTCGGTGACCTCCACCAAGAAGATTACCTCGGCGATGAAAATGGTCTCGGCAGCCAAGCTGCACAAGACGGAGGAGCAAGCGCGCCGTTTTCTCCCCTACCGGGACAAACTGACGCAGGTGCTCGGGCAGTACCTGGGCACATTGGAGGGCGAAACCGCCATTCCACTGGCCAGCCGTCGTGAGGTCAGGAAAGCGGTAGTGGTGGCCATTGCCTCCAATTCCGGCTTGTGCGGCACATACAATTCAAGTGTGTTCAAACTGTTCACCAAAACGGTGGAGGAATACCGTAAGGCCGGCGTGGAGCTGGAAGTCATCGCCATCGGCAAAAAGATGGGCGAACACGCCCTGCGCTGCGGCTACACAACCACGCGGGAATACGACAAAATGACCGACAAACTGTCGTACGAATCGGCTTTTGAACTGGCCCGGAAACTTTCCGACCGGTTCCTGAGCGGAGAATGCGACGAGGTCAAGGTGGTGTACAACCATTTCAAGAACGCCGGTGTGCAGATTCCGACCGCCGAGGTCTATCTGCCGCTGCAACCGGTGGCGGACACCGGCGCTGACAGGAATCAGTTGTACTTCACCGAACCGGATCCAGCCACCTTTATCGCTGAATTGGTACCGATGGTGGTACGCATCCGTATGTATTCGATTCTGTTGGATGCATCCGCATCCGAGCACGGCGCACGCACCACGGCCATGCAAGTGGCCTCCGACAACGCAGAAAAGATGATCGGTGAGATCACCCAGCTTTACAACCGCGCCCGTCAGGAGGTCATCACCAACGAGTTGCTGGATATTGTAGGTGGCAGCGAAGCCCTGCGCAACAGTTGACGCCCCACCCTCCCAAAATAAAAGCCTGTTATCATGCGATAACAGGCTTTTATTTTGCGTATCCGGTCGGTTACCAGTAAGTAACCGGGCAAAGGTCTTTCTTCTTGTTAGGAAGCGTGTAAATCAGCGACAGCTCGTTTGACCAGGAACCGTTCTTTTTGGCCGATATGTTGAAGTCGAAGATGTAATAGACCTGCAAGCCTTTGTAATAAGCGCCGACCATCAGCGACGGGATGTTGACCGCCGTGAAATAGACACCCGTATCGGCGGTTCCTTCCTCGGTCTCCTTTTCAGCGGAAGCTGTTTCAAAAACCTTCGTGATGTTGGTCTTCCAGGTAACACCGAATATCATCGGTTGGAAACATACACCGGCTCCCAGCATCACCTGATTGAAGCAATCCTGGTTCTGATAGGCGGCATTGGCGAAGAAGTAGTTATCGGAGCCGGGAGAGCTCATCAAGCCTCTGTTAAGTTCCAAATCCTGCGAGAAATTGACCTGTGCCACATACTTGCGTTCCAGGAACTGAGAACCCTCGACGAAGCCGTTGTCAGGACGCGACACATGGAATACGGCGAAACCGACATTCAATCTCCCCTCGTACACATAACTGGCACCCACCGAAAAGTCGAAGAAGGTGCGGTTGTCCGAATCAAACGACTCCACGGTGGTGGGAAGAATGGTTCCGTTGGCGGCGTAATATTGATCGCCGAAGGTCAGTTTGTCCAAATTCACCCGGTTCGAGAGCAGCGACGCCTGCACACCCAGACGCAGGAAGTGGCGCAAATCACGCGTCAGACGGATGGTGTGCGAATAGACTGCATCCAACTCATTGGTCTGGAACACACCGTGGGCCATGTTGTCGTAGGTATAGGCGACACCAATGGAACACATGTGCTTGTACACATTCTGATCGTACGACACACGCAAGGTGTGATACGCGTTGTCCAACATAGGCCATTGCATCCGGTAATTGGCTGCAAAACGGACGGCATATGCCGTACCCGTCGAAGCCGGATTCAGACTGAATGGTACAATGTTATGATTCGAGAAGGTGTAGTCCTGTGCAAAAACACCCGCTGCAAACGCCGTCAAGGCGGTAATCAACAAAATTCGCTTCTTCATACGTTCCATCATTACTTGACAATGCTGACCGCTCCTCTTACTGTTCCAGACTTGGCCATACCGAATTGGTCGCTCCGGTAAGTGGCCACCCAACCATATACACCCCACGGACACGGCTTGCCGTTGAACGTGCCGTCCCATTCGGTGTTCAGCGAATCACCGCTGAATACAATCTCACCCAGACGGTTGTAGATGACGAAGGAGAATTCCTCGACATACTGTCCGCCGTAGAAGTGGAACTTGTCATTGGTTCCGTCACCGTTCGGCGTAAAGGCGTCCGGTGCCCAGAAGGGTTTCCATACATGGATGGGGATTTCCGCCTCAAAGCGGCAGCGGAACTTATCCTCAGCATAAACCTTGGCGTTGAACTCTTCGGGAACGTTCGTGACATCGTATTCGTATGCCACTACGCTGCCCTTCTGCTCGTCGCTGCCGTCACCCGGTTCCCACAACCATGTGGTTCCTGAACCCGGCGACAGGCCCACAAAGCGTACGCGCGAGCTGCCTTCCTCAATCCAATTGGGCTGAACCTCGTACTTGAACTCGGTTTGCGGCAGATCAATCACATGTACGGAGTCTTTGGTCGAGCAATGACTGTCGTTGTTGGTACCCACTACATATACCCAGGTATCGTTGGGTACTTCAGCACGCAGACGGTTGCCCACATGGTCATCGACACTCTCGTGCGACGGGAGGGAGTACCATACATAGGTATCGGCACCGGTTGCGTTGAACATAACAGAATCCTCACGGTACGGACAAACGCTGTAATCGGTGATCTTCATGCGTACCTCAGGCGAAGGATAAACGCCCATGGTCACTTTCTTGGTCGTGGTGCAGGCACCGTTGGAGCCGGTTACATAGTAATTGGTGGTCGTGTTGATCTTACCACCGATGGTGGCAGTCGTCTCACCGGTACTCCATACATAGCTCTCGGCACCCTCGGCCGTAATGGTGAACGGAATGTTCTTGCAGACGAGTGTATCGCCCGAGATCAGGATGTTCGGCGTTACCACCGGCGTAATCGGAATGAGGATGTGCTGCGTACAGTTCTCAATCGTACCGTACATGATGACATTGCTCATTTCCTTGACAATCATCTTGTAAGTAGGATCGGTAGTGCCGTCCGGCCACAGATACGAGGTGGCACCCTGGCCGACCAACGTCAGTGTATCACCGATACAGCCCTTCGTCTGACCCACAAAGCCCAGGTTCTCAATCACTACCGGGTAGATGCGGAATTCAGCCGTAGCTTCACAACCGAACGACGACTGCGCCGTACAGAAGAAGCTCTCCTCACCCGACACCGGTACCGCCACATCCGCGCCTACCGAGCTGACACTGCCCGACTCGCTGCTCCAGCGGTACAGCGTTCCCGTACCCTCTGCATGCAACGGAGCGTAATCACCCAGACATACATCGGATTTGCCGGAAATGGTTACCTGCGGCAATTCATGCACGGCAATTTCCTTCGAAACCGGATCGGAAAGACAACCGATGGCATTGGAGCCGGTTACCGTAAATACGGTGGTGGTCAAAGGATTGACCTGAATCTCATCGCTGGAGGCGTGCGTGTTCCAATCATAGTTGACCGCACCGCTCGCCCACAGGGTTACATCGTCACCGGCACATACTTCGGAACGCGAAGCCTCGAGGAAGACGATCGGTTTCGGATATACCGATACCGGAATCTGCAGCAGCGAGGTACAGCCGTCGGTCGTACCATATACGAAGTAGGTCTTACCCTGGTCGGCCGTTTCGGAAATAAAGTTGGAGGTCGTAATGACATCCGTCGAACTCGGATCGGTCTTCCATACCCAGTTATTGGCACCCGTAACCGTCAACTGAACCGTCTTGCCCTGACAGAGCGTGGTGTTGCCATCGTACGAAAGATCAGGATACGGATGGACAGTAACACTCTTGGTAGCCGTGTTCACACAGCCGTTACCATCGGTACCGGTCACGGTAAAGGTACGATCCCCGGTCAAAGCGAAGGTACGGCGTCCGCCACCCACATTGTCGTCCCAGACATATACCTCGGCACCGGTAGCCGTGAGGGTGATTTCCTCATCCTCACAAATCGAGTTCTCACCGGTCAGCTTGACGTCCGGCAGCGCCCAAACGTCAACCGTTACCGAAGCGCTGTTGTAACAGCCGTTGTCGGAATAACCTTCCACACGGTAGGTGGACTTCACGTTCGGGTTGACCGTCTTGACCGAACCCGTGGTGGCATCACTCCAGATATAATCCACAGCACCATGGGCGGTCAGCACGGTGGTCGTACCGTTGCAGACCGTAGCCGGAGCCTCAATATAGACATTCGGTTTGTCCAGTACATTCAACTGGATGTACAAGGGATCACTCTGGCAGCCGTTGGTCGTACCCACTACCGTCAGCATCTTATCGACATTGGCGTTGCTATAGGTGTACTTATTGTCGGTGCTGCCGTCCTGCCATACATACGAGAAGGCACCTTGTACATAAATATTGAAGTCCTCACCCTTACAGAGCGTCGTGTTGCCGGTATAGGTCAGCGAAGGCAGCGTGTTGACAACCACGGCGAACGACTTGGTCGAACGGCAGGAGTAGTTGTCGGTACCCGTAACACTGTAAGTGGTATTGGCGGTCGGAATATCTTCACGGTATTCGCCGTAATCACCATTGTCCCATTGGTACAAATCGGCACCGGAAGCCGTCATGTGTACCGTATTGCCACGGCATACGGTTTCCTCGTAGGCCACTTGGATCACCGGCAGGAGCTTGACATCAACCGAGTAATCCAACGTGGTCACACAACCGTTGTCGTTGGTACCCGTAACGCGGTATGCATGGTTGGCCGCAGTCGGACTTACCACTACCGTTTCGGTGTTGGAGTTGTTATGACCCCACAGGTAATAATCCGCACCATGTACCGTCAGTTCAGCCGGAGCACCCTGACATACATAGGTAGGACCGGTAATCCACAAGTAGGGTTTGTCACGCGTTACCAGGGTCGTATCCACGGTAGCCGAGCAACCGTTCTTGGTACCGGTTACCCAAATGTCCATATCGTGGTCGGCATCGGCGGTGAAGATGTTGCCCGTCGTTCCGTCGGACCATACATAACTGTCGGCACCGGAAACCACGGCATAGAACACACCGTCCTCCTGACAAACATCCAAATCGCCTTTGACGGTCAGCGTCGGCGTGGTCTTCACATTGAGTTTGTGCGATACGGTCTTGAAACAGCCGTTGGCATCGGTACCCGTCACCGTATATGTGGTGGTGGCCATCGGGGTAACCGAAATTTCGGGACCGAACTCGGTTGTGTTCCATTCATAGCCCACTGCACCGGCCGCCGTCAAGCTGACGGTATTGCCGCTACAGATTTCGCTGACGGCCGTAATGGTCACGTCAGGCAGGCTGTTGACCTGAATCTTCAGACTGTCGGTCGTGGTACAACCGGCTGCGGAGGTACCCGTAACCACATAGGTCGAAGTAACATACGGATAAACCTCCAATACTGAAGCCGTCGATCCGTCATGCCGCCAGCTGTAGCTGTCGGCACCGCTTACCGAAAGGGTCGCCCTGTCGTACATACAGATATTGTCCGGACCGTTGAGGTTCAAGCGCGGTTTGCTCTTAATGGTCAGCAAGGTGTCCACACGGGTGGAACAGCCGTTGAGCCAACCGGTTACAGAAGCCTCGATATTGCCCATGGCCTGCGTGATGAACGAAGCTCCCGTCGAACCGTCATGCCACTCGTACGAGCTGGCACCGTTGACATAGACTTCAAAGTTCTCGTCCTCTTCGCAGACATTGGTGCGGCCGGTTACCGTCAGCGTCGGACGGCTGACTACTGTTACCAATTGTTTGCGGATGGCCTTACAGCCGATGGCGTCCATACCGGTTACCGTATAGGTCTTCGTCTGGGTCGGATATTCAATACGTTCGGGCGTATTCTCACCGTCCTCCCATTCGTAGGATTCGGCACCTGCTGCCGTCAGAACCAGTTCACCCTCATAGCAGACACGGTCGGGCGCGGTCAGCGTCAGGGCCGGAGCCGGGTTCACCGTAATGGTGTGGTCGGCCGTCATGGAACAGCCGTTGACCGCCGTACCGCGTACGGTGAAGGTCTTGGTTACCGAAGGCGCCACATCGTGAGCGGCGGTGGTCGCACCGTCGGTCCACAGGTAGGTGGCGGCACCGTCGGCCGTCAAGGTAACGGTATCGTTCTCACAAATGGTGTTCACGCCGCTGATCCAAACATCAGGAACAGGTTTCACGGTCAGATTGGCCGAGGCTTCCGCCGAACAGCCGTCCTTCCAACCACGTACCGAAACGCTGGTGCTGGCCGTTACCGGAATGGTAATCATCGAGTTGGTGGAGTTGTCACTCCATTGGTAGCTCGTACCACCTTGGGCGGACAGGAGGAACTGCGTCTCGTTGGCACAGAGTTCGGTAGCACCCACAATGGTGATTACCGGGTTCTCCTTGGTGTTGACCGTGCGGCTGACGGTGGCACGGCAGGCGTGTGCATCAATACCCGTTACGGTATATGTCGTGCTGGCCGAAGGATATTCAACACGCACCGGATTCTGCGAGTTGTTGTCCCATTCGTAAGTACCACCCGCTCCGGCACCGCTGGCCGTCAGGGTAACCACACTGTCGGCACATACGCTGGTTTCCGACAAGGCGATGTCGATGACCGGCAGGTTGTGCACAGTAACGGCTACCGTCTGTTCGGCCGTACAACCGTTCGACGAAGTACCCACTACCGTATAAGAGCGGTCCTCCAACGGAGCAACCACCACATCGGAAGTCGTTTCGCTGCTGTGCAGCCAACGATAGGTGGAGGCGCCCGTTGCACGCAGGGTGATATCCGAGCCCTTGCACAACTCGTGATCGCCGTTGATCTGAATAGTAGGCGTCGGGAACAGACGGAAGTCAATGGCCAGATCTGCAAAACAGCCGTTCACTTCGCCACGCACACGATACGTGGTATCCTGTACGGCCGAAGTCGCCAATGTGCTGCCGGCCGAACCGTCGGCCCATACATAGGAGTCGGCGCCCGACAATACGAAGGTGATGTCATCGCCTTCACAAGCATTGGAAGGACCCGTATAGGCCAGTACCGGGTTTGCTTTGGTGCGGACCAGTTTGCTGATGGTATAGCTGCTACCGGCGGCATTGAAGCCGGTCAGCGTATATGTCGTGTCGGCACGCGGGTATTCCACACGCTCCAAATCGGTGCTGTGATCCCACCATTCGTAGGTACCGCCAGTGCCTGCACCCGTAGCCGTCAGGGTAACGGCACTGTCGGCACATACGGCCTGCGGTGTCACAACAATGTCCACTGCCGGACGGGGCAGCACCACAATGGCCTGGCTGGCCACCGCCTCACAATGTTGTGCCGAATAGCCGACAACCGAATAAGAAGTCGATACATCGGGCGTTACCGAAATGGAGGCGGTGGTTTCACCGCTGTGCGGCCAATAATAGGTGTCGGCACCGGTAGCACGCAGGAAGGTGGTCGTCTCCGGACAAATCTCTTCCGAACCCGTAATGTTGATTTGCACATTGGGCGTCGGATAGAGGTTGAAGTAGATGTCCAGATCGGCATAACAGCCGTTGCTGCCACCACGTACATGGTAAATGGTATCGCTGGCCGCCGTCGTATTCAACGTGGCACCCGTCTCCCCACCCTGCCATTCGTAGGTGGTGGCACCGGATACTACAAAGGAGATGGCGTCGTTCGGACATGCATTGGTCGGACCGGTATAGCTCAATACCGGATTCGGTTTGGTCGATACCGTGCGACTGACCGTAGCGCTGCATGCGTTGGCGTCGTAACCGGTGACGGTATAGGTTGTTTCGGTCGAAACCGTCTCCGTACGCTGTACATCGTTGCGGTTATCCCACCAGAGGTAGTGACCGCCGGTACCTGCACCGCTGGCCGTCAAGGTAACGGCACTGTCGGCACATACCGTGGCGAAGTCCACATCCAGAGCGATCGGTGGCAGGTTGTAAACCGATACCACATGGGTAGCCTGGGCCGTACAACCGTTGGCGGATGTACCGATAACCGTATAGGTGGTCGTAGTAGCCGGTTTCACCACAATGGCCGCACTGGTCTCGTTCGACAAGGTCCAGAGATAGGTGGCGGCACCACTGGCCGACAGCGTGTTCTCCGTGTTCGGACAACTGTTGCTGTTGCCGGCAATCGTTACCGTCGGCGTCGGATACAGGTTGAAGGTGGTCGAACGCCATGCGTAGCAACCGTCAATCTCACCGCGTACCGTATAGGTCTTATTGGCCGTAGCCGTGGTAACCAGCGTAGCACCGGCAGCCTGGTCGGCCTGTCCCTCCTGCCACAGGTAACTGTCGGCACCCGAAGCACTGAAGGTGATATCGGCACCCGGACACGCATTGGCCGGACCGTCAATGGCCAGTACCGGATTCGGTTTCGTACGGATGGTGCGGCTTACCGTAGCGCTACATGCGTTGGCGTCGTAACCGGTAACAGTATAAGTGGTTTCACCCGTAACGGTTTCCGTACGCTGCTCCTCGCTGCGGTTATCCCACCAGAGGTAGTGGCCACCCGTACCGGCACCGCCGGCCGTCAGGGTTACCGTACTGTCGGCGCAGACCGTCGTGTAATCGGCCGTCAAGGTAATCGGCGGCAGATTGTAAACCGTAATGGTATGCGTAGCCTGGGCCGTACAACCGTTGGCCGACGTACCCGTTACGGAATAGGTTGTGGTCGTCAGCGGCTTTACCACTATGGATTGGGTCGTTTCGTTCGACGAGATCCAGACATAGGTCGATGCACCGCTGGCCGAAAGCGTATTCTCGGTATTCGGACAGCTGCTCGTGTTGCCGGCGATCGTTACCACCGGCGTCGGATACAGGTTGAAGGTGGTCGAACGCCAGGCGTAGCAACCGTCAATCTCACCGCGTACCGTATAGGTCTTGTTGGCCGTAGCCGTGGTCACCAAGGTGGAACCGGCAGCCTGGTCAGCCTGGCCCTCCTGCCACAGGTAGCTGTCGGCACCCGAAGCACTGAAGGTGATGTCGGCACCCGGACATGCGTTGGCCGGACCGTCGATAGCCAGTACCGGGTTCGGTTTCGTGCGCACCGTCTTGGTTGCCGTGT
>JAGDAS010000026.1 GCA_017959385.1 Paludibacteraceae bacterium | reverse complement strand
CCGCGGAAGCAACCGGCAGGGCCGAAGGAAACGGCAGCGAGCGCAGGCAGTCGTACACCGTGCGCAAGAAGGAAGTGACGCGCTCCCCCTGGCGCTCGACTGTTTCGTCATCGGCGACCTTTATGAACTGCCCCACGGAATGCCGGTTCCCCATTTTCCGAAAATGGAACTTGCTGAAGGACAAACGACCCTGAGCGTGATTCAAGACCTGTTCCCGGCCGCATTCACCATCGCCATGCTCGGTGCTATCGAATCGCTGCTTTCGGCCATGGTGGCCGACGGTATCATCGGCGACCGGCACAACTCCAACACCGAATTGATCGGACAAGGCATTGCCAACCTGCTCACCCCCTTCTTCGGCGGCATCCCCGCCACCGGTGCCATTGCCCGGACCATGACCAACATCAACAACGGCGGCCGTACCCCCGTAGCCGGCATTGTACACGCCGTGGTATTGCTACTGGTACTTTACTTCCTGGGTGCCCCCGTAGGTATGATACCCATGCCCTGTCTGGCAGCCGTACTGGTTGTAGTGGCTTACAACATGAGCGGCTGGCGTTCGTTCGTATCCCTGTCCAAAGCCCCCAAATCCGACTTTGCCGTACTCATGACCACCTTTGTACTGACCGTGGTATTCGATCTGACCATCGCCATCGAAATCGGACTGCTGCTGGCCGTGTTCCTCTTCCTGCGCCGCACCAGCGAAGTGAGCTCCATCAAAGTATTCCATGGCGAGATCGACCCCAACAGCGAGACCGACATCACACTGCACGAGGAGAAACTGACCATCCCCGAAGGTGTGGATGTGTACGAGATCGACGGCCCCTACTTCTTCGGCATCGCCAATAAGTTCGACGAACTCATGGCACGTTACGGCACCGCTCCGAAGGTGCGTATCATCCGCATGCGTAAGGTGCCGTTCATTGACTCCACAGGCCTGCACAACCTGGAAGCACTTGTCCAGCAGGCCCGGAAAGAGAACATTCAGATCGTGCTTTCCGGCGTCAACGACAAAGTGCGTTCCACGCTGAGCAAATCCAAGTTCCAGCGGTTCATTCCCGACGAATACATCTGCTCCAACATCAACCGCGCCCTGCAAAAAGCCGGCGAATTGGTGGCCAAAGCGTAAGACATACCCCTTCCGGAAAAGAGCGTCACGTAACACGGACGCTCTTTTTTTTGGTTGGTTGTCTGATTTTCGTTACCTTTGTATGCAATCATTCAAAGCTATGAAAAAAATCCACCTACTGACAGCGGCCGTTTGCCTCTTCGCCGCCGTATCATGCAATTCGCAAGACAACTTCATTCCAGCCGCCACCCCCGATTACAGCCGGTACACCGACCCGCTGCTGGGCGACAACATCATCGTCTTCCACGACACGGACGACATGCGGGAGATCGCCCGTATCGTCAATGATCTGGAATCGTCCATGCGCCGCGGACAGTTCAGCGACAACCGATACGCCGTCTATTTCGCTCCCGGCGACTACACGCAAGCCGGTATGCTCAACGTAGGATACTACACCACAATGGCGGGTCTGGGCATCACCCCGTATGAGGTCAAAGTCAGCAACATCAGCACCCCGGCCCCTCTGCCCCGGAAAAACGCGCTCTGCACCTTCTGGCGCAGTCTGGAGAACTTGTCGGTCATCGCCACCGACGGCAAGGACTTCCACTGGGGCGTCAGCCAGGCAGCCCCCATCCGACGGGTGGTTTCCCAGCGGCAGGTCATCTACGACATGGGCGGCTACGGAAGCGGGGGCTTCACAGCCGACTGCTGTTTCAAAAAATCGGCCGGTTCCAAATCCCAACAACAATGGTACACCCGTAATTCCTATATCGAAAACGGTTCCGACGGCATCAATCCAGGAGGGTGGAACTTCGCCTACCAGGGGGTGGAATTCGGTCCTAAAACCAATTTGACCAAAAACAGCGACAACTGGGCCGACAACCACAACCGGCACGGTTGGGAGAATGTAAGCCGTGTGGAGCTGACACCGGTAATCCGCGAAAAGCCCTTCCTCTATTTGGGCAAGGACGGACGCTACAAGGTGTTCCGTCCGTTGCTGCGCCGTGATTGCAAAGGAATTTCCTATACGGAAAACGACCCGGGCGAAGGCGACAGCTTCGACCTCATCGACAACTTCTACATCGCCCGTCCGGGTGTGACAGCGGCTACGCTCAACGAAGCGCTCCGCCAAGGCAAACACCTGTTCTTCACGCCGGGCATCTATGAATTGGAAGCCCCTGTGATCGTGGAGAACAGCGGTACCATCGTACTGGGCACGGGTATGGCCACCCTCGTTCCGGGCGATGGCAACACCGATGCCGCCCTGGTGTTGGACGACGGTGTGGAGGACGTCACCGTCGCCTCACTGCTTTTCGACGCCTACTATTCGAGCCGCTGCCTGATGCGGGTGGGTTCACCCGAACAAGCCGGCAAGCTCTCCTGCCCCTTCGATCCCTGCCTGCTCGCCGACCTTTTCTTCCGTGTGGGCGGTGTCAAAGAAACCCCCACACACGCCGACATCATGCTTGAAATCAACGGCAACCGCGTTATCGGCGACCATTTCTGGATTTGGCGCGCCGATCATGGCAAAGGAGTGGGTTGGGATATGAATACTTGCAAAAACGGTTTGGTGGTCAACGGCAACGGTGTGACGGTATATGGTCTGCTCAACGAGCATTGCCAGGAATATCAGACGCTCTGGAACGGCGAGTTCGGCTCCTGCTACTTCTACCAGAGCGAATCCCCTTACGACCCCTACGATCAATCGTTGTACATGAGCCACGACGGTACCGTACGCGGCTATGCCTCCTACAAGGTGGCCGACCATGTTCAAAACCACTACGCCTGTATGATGGGCATGTACGATGTATTCGTGCATACCCAGGGGGCCGAAATCGTCATTGAAAACTCCATCGAGGTACCCGAGACGCCGGAAGTACGCATCCACCATGCCTGCAATTTCGGTCTGTCCCGTCCGTCGGGCGGTTTCAACTACGTCATCAACGGGCAGGTACCCAGCACCTTCCAGAAGAAAGGACGCAGCTACATCCTCGACTACCCGAAACCATGAGCCAACAAAAAAAAAGCGGAACATCAAATGTTCCGCTTTTTTTATCGATTATCCACCTTTTCCGGATAAAGGTCGTGGTTCAGCAGGCGGTGGTGCGCCATTTCCTCATAAGGCGTCCCCGGCCGTCCGTAATTGCAGTACGGATCAATGCTGATACCGCCGCGCGGCATGAATTTGCCCCATACCTCAATGTACTTGGGATCCATCAGGCGGATCAGATCCTTCATGATTTTGTTGACACAGTCCTCGTGGAAATCACCGTGATTGCGGAACGAAAAGAGGTACAACTTGAGCGATTTGCTCTCCACCATCTTCTTGTCAGGCAGGTAGCTGATGTACAGCGTGGCGAAATCGGGCTGCCCGGTAATCGGGCAAAGCGACGTGAATTCCGGACAATTGAATTTGACAAAATAGTCATACTCAGGATGCTTGTTGTCAAAAGTCTCCAGCACTTCGGGATGGTACTCCGAAGCATAGACATCACTACAATCTACTTCTGTTATTTTTTGTATCCATACTGGAATATTTATTCCTTCCATTGAATCTTCTTCATTCCATATAAATTTATCACTCGCTGCTGAACATTTCGATAAACCCAAAATTGGTTTCATT
>JAGDAS010000001.1 GCA_017959385.1 Paludibacteraceae bacterium | reverse complement strand
TGGGAAAAATGATTTATTTTTGCAAATACGGTCGTGAAATTTGATTCTTTTGTGACGAGATGAGGCAGATCAAGCATATCATGTTGGTGGGAAATACGGCATGGAGCATGTGTAATTTCCGCGGAGGGTTGATTCGGCATTTGGTGGAATGCGGATACCGCGTTTCCGTGCTGGCTCCGGAGGAGGCGTCGGCCAGAAAGCGCATAGAGGAGTCCGGCGCCGCTTTCTACGATCTGCCCTTGGAAGCCAAGGGTACCAATCCGATCAAGGATTTCCAGTTGCTTCTGCGTCTGAAGCGCATGTTGAAGGCCATCAAGCCTGATTTCGCATTCTTTTATACGATCAAGCCGAATATCTACGGCGGTTTTGCCGCGCATGCGTGCGGCGTTCCGTTCATTGCGGTTACCACCGGGCTTGGATACACGTTCATAGAAAACAACTGGGTGTCGCGGATTGCGCGAAGAATGTACAAGTTTTCGTTCAAGAATGCCCGGAAAGTGTGGTTCTTGAACCAGGAGGACTGCAAGGATTTCCTTCGTTACCGGCTTCTGCCTGCCGACAAATGCTTTGTCTTGAAGGGCGAGGGGGTCGATACGAAACGTTTTGCGGCGGAGCCGCTTCCCCACAAGCCGGTGTTCCTTTTGATGGCCAGAATGTTGTGGGACAAGGGCATCGGCGAATATGTGGAAGCGGCCCGTATGTTGAAGCGGGAGTTTCCCGATGCGGAGTTCAATCTGCTCGGTTTCCTGAATGTGGAAAATCCGAGTGCGATATCGCGCCGGCAGATGGATGCGTGGGTGGAGGAAGGCTTAGTGAATTATTTGGGCGTCACCTCGGATGTGGTCCCTTATTTGCGTGAAACGCTGGCTATCGTTCTGCCTTCTTACCGGGAGGGAATCCCGGTTACCCTGTTGGAGGCGGCTTCCATGCAACGCATTGTCGTCACCTCCGACGCCGTCGGCTGCCGTGACGTGGTCGATGACGGGAAGACCGGATTCATGTGCCGGGTAAAGGATGCCCAATCGTTGGCCGACAAGATGCGTCAAGTCATTGTGATGAAAGATGAGCAGCGGATGCGCATGGGGCAGGCCGCCAGGGAGAAGGTGTTGAGGGAGTTTGACCAACAGTTGGTTTTTGACCAGTACGATCGGGTATTGGAAAATATGGAATGAATATGATAGTACGCAGCAAGGCACCGTTACGATTGGGACTGGCCGGTGGCGGCACAGACGTTTCTCCTTATTCCGACCAGTATGGGGGAGCGATCCTGAATGCGACCATCAACATGTATGCCTACACCACGTTGGTTCCTACCGACGACGGCAAGGTGGTGATTGAATTGCCGGACATGGGGGTGAGCGAGGTGTGCGACGCTTCCATGGTGTTGCAGACGGAGGGCGCCGGTGTCTTGCACAAAGGGGTGTACAACAGGATTGTCCGCGAGTTTGTGGGCAAGCCCATGTCGTTGCGCATTTCCAGCCATGTCGATGCACCTGCCGGAAGTGGATTGGGGACCTCGTCCACTTTGGTGGTGTCCATTTTGGGAGCCTTCGTCGAATGGTTGAAGCTTCCGCTGGGAGAATACGACATCGCCCAATTGGCATACGACATCGAACGTGTCGATCTCGGGATGGCCGGAGGAAAACAAGACCAGTATGCCGCCACCTTCGGCGGGGTCAACTTTATGGAGTTCGGAGCCGACAACAAAGTGGTGGTCAATCCGTTGCGTGTCAGGAAATCCATCCTGTCCGAATTGTCGCACAACTTGGTGCTGTACTATACGCAGACCTCCCGCAAATCGGCGGAAATCATTGAGAAGCAGTGTGAGAATGTTCGGAAGAACAACAGCCTCTCGATCGATGCGATGCACAAACTGAAGGAACAGGCGGCGCTGATGAAGGTATGCCTGCTTCGCGGCGATTTGGATGAGATGGGCAGGATATTGGATTTTGGCTGGCAGTACAAGAAAAAGATGGCGGAGATGATCACCAATCCGCTGATTGACGAAGTATACGATTCGGCCATTGCCCATGGCGCGACCGGAGGTAAGATTTCCGGAGCCGGAGGCGGGGGCTTCATGTTCTTCTATTGTCCCGGCCTGAACCGTTATGCGGTGGAGAAGGCACTGGCCAGTTATGGAGGTCAGGTGAAGAGATATGAATTTACGAAGGAAGGATTGACAACATGGACGATACAATAAAAACAGGTCTGACGGAATCTTTGTCGGTCGTGCAGCACTTGGTTGACGACCCGTCCGTGCAGCAGCGCGTGGACGAGGTGGCGGCCTTGATGACAGCTTCCTTGAAGCAAGGGGGGTGCATCTACTTTTGCGGAAACGGAGGCAGTGCCGCCGACGCCCAGCATTTGGCCGCCGAGTTGTCCGGCAGGTTTAACTTCGAGCGCGATCCGTTGAGTGCCGAAGCTTTGCATTGCAACACGTCTTACCTGACGGCAGTTGCCAACGACTACGGGTACGAGTTCGTGTATTCGCGTATGATCGAGGGACGGGCCAAACCGGGCGATGTCTTGGTGGGAATCACGACGTCGGGCAATTCCCGGAATGTGTGTTTGGCCTTGCAGGCCGGTAGGCAACGGGGTATGAAAACGGTTGCCATGACGGGGCGTTCGGGAGGGCAGGCGGCCCAATATGCCGATGTCTTGTTGAATGTCCCATCGGATCAAACACCCCGTATTCAGGAGGCGCACATTCTGCTCGGACATTTGTTTTGCGCCTCGGTCGAACGTGCCATGTTCCCCTCTTTGAATGCAACGAAATGAAAACAAAATAAAATTGGTATATGGAAGAAAATAAACATTTGCAGGTGAATCCGAAAGAAGACGACTTGGATTTGGTCGGTTTCTTCAAGTGGTGCTGGGCCTGTTTCCTTGATTATGTCCTGCATCCGTGTTTGTATTGTTTGAAACTGATACTCCGTCGGTGGTATGTCGTTGTCGCCGGCATCCTGTTGGCTGTTTTTGTCTTGTTTTCCTGGTGCAGGGCCTTCCCCAGGTACCATGGTTACATGATTATTCAGAACAATGTATGGCGCAGTACGGATTTTGTAATGCTGGTGGACCAGTTGAACCTGCTTGCCCCCTATGAACTGCAGAATCAATTGGGTATGGATTCGTTGTACGCTTACCAGAAACGTTACATTGGCGCGCATTTGGTTTACTCCACCGATACCCTAAAAATGGGATCTTTCATCGATTACAACGACGTGTATTACAAGCCCCATGAGAACCGTATGGACCTCTTCTCCTCGCGCTTTTGTGTGGAGGTGCAGTCGCAATCCATCCAGGGTGTGCGGGTATGGCAGGAAGCGTTGGAGCAGTATCTGTCCAACAACCGCTATGTGCAGGACTTGAACGGGGAGCGTCTCGTCAAATTGCAGGAGCAATGCGAATCCTTGCAGAATGAGTTGGAAATACTGGAAAGTTTGCGCAACAGGGAGTATTTCGACACGCGCAAGTTGAATCTGCAAGGAGGAATGGTGTATATGGCCGCTCCTGAAATGTATCATCCCGAAATTTTG
>JAGDAS010000025.1 GCA_017959385.1 Paludibacteraceae bacterium | reverse complement strand
CACGGCCACCCGCACCGCATAATCCGTATTGTGGTCCGGGAGCTCATCCGAATACGGATAAGGTATCGGACCGTAATAATCAGGATGTTGTTCATACGGATGAGGACCATAATATTTGGGATTTTCACAGCTTCCAAACCCCAGCGAAGCCAACAGCAGCGCGCACAAACGGTACCACCACGATGAGAAAATACGGGGAATATTCATAATATGAAAAATCAAAGGTTCCTTTTACAAAAATAACACACTTCCACCGAACAGCCAAAATTTCATCCCCCAAAAGTAAAAAAAAGATTTAACGGCATAAAAATTTGGTCATTCCATATAAAACCACTACCTTTGCAGTCCGAAATTTATCCATTAACATTAACCTATTAAAAGGAACATTATGAACCACTACGAAACCGTTTTCATTTTGACTCCCGTTTTGTCTGACGTACAGATGAAGGAAGCGGTCGACAAGTTCAAGGACGTGTTGGTCAAAGCCAACGCCGAAATTGTGAACGAAGAGAACTGGGGCTTGCGCAAGCTGGCATATCCCATTGACAAGAAATCGACCGGTTTTTACCAACTCATCGAGTTCAAAGCCGAACCGGAGGTCATCAACAACCTAGAGACCCAATTCCGTCGCGACGAGCGCATCATCCGCTTCCTGACCGTGAAGATGGAGAAATACGCCGTTGAGTACGCCGAAAAGAGAAGAAACAAAAACAAAAACGCTGAAGCATAAGGAGGAAACAAACTATGGCACAGAACACTTCTGAAATCCGCTATCTGACTCCGCAATCCGTGGAAACCAAGAGAAAGAAATACTGCCGTTTCAAGAAGCTCGGCATCATGTACATCGACTACAAGGATCCCGAATTCCTGAAAAAATTCCTCAACGAGCAGGGTAAGATCCTTCCCCGCCGTCTGACCGGCACCTCGCTGAAATACCAGCGTCAAGTTGCCCAGGCAGTGAAGCGTGCCCGTCATCTGGCGCTGCTTCCTTATGTAACCGATATGTTGAAATAATTAAGCGCTGAACAACCATGAAGATCATTTTGAAGGAAGACGTTATAGGTCTCGGATATAAAGACGAAGTCCTGACCGTAAAAGACGGTTACGGACGCAACTTCTTGATTCCTACCGGCAAGGCCATTCTGGCTACCGATGCCGCTCTGAAGGTACTCGAGGAGGAACTCAAGCAACGCGCACACAAGTTGGCCAAAATCAAAGCCGATGCCGAGGCTTTGGCCGAAAAACTCAACGGAACCACCGTTACGATTGCCACCAAAGCCAGCGAAAAAGGCAAGGTGTTCGGATCGGTTACTTCGCTGCAGATTGCCGAAGCTCTTGAAAAGCAGGGCTTGACGGTTGACAAGCGCACCATCGCCCTCAAAGAGCCTTTGAAGGAACTTGGCGCCGCCAAAGTCGCTATCAAACTGCACCGTGAGGTCAGCGCGGAAATCACCGTTGAGGTGGTGGCTGAGTAAGCACACAACTTACCATACAAAAAAGCCGAGGACGCGAGTCTTCGGTTTTTTTTTGCGCCTTACGGACGAACCTATCATTTTTTTTACTATCTTGCAATCGTAAATTCACTTGAAAGACACAACTCCGGTCGAAAGGCCGGTCAATTCGCAAGATTATGAAAACACGCTTACTAGGGACGTTGCTGCTGCTGTTGTTTGCCTCGGCAACGCTGCGGGCCCAAAATCCGCTCATGAAAGCCGAACGCATCCCCTGGTGGGATGCCGAATACCTGACCCTCATCTGGAGTGGCGGCATACGAAGCAACGACCCCAAAACCATCGACTACATCAACGGTTTGGTCGGTCAAACCACCTCCATCGACCAATCCCGTACCTTCTCCGCCACAGAACCGTCCGCCATGTTCGGATCGCGCGTCGTCAGCGTGGACGGCACCGACGGTCGCGACCTTACCGAGTCCCGTTTCAACGAAATCCTGGCCGCCCCCGGCGTCCACACCCTGGTTCTGGACCATCCCAGCCAAGGTCAATATCGGGTGGAAACCTCCCAGACTTTCCCCATGTGGATGCAAGCCTACGGATTCGATCCTCGCAACATCTCTTGGACCCAGACCAACCAGCAGGTCCCCAACAACATCAAAATCCGGGTGGACAAGAACGTACCCTGGCGCAAATTCCGCACCTACGACATCATGGTGCTGAGCGACGATGTGCTGGCCGACCGCGAACTGCTTGAGAAAGTGGCCCACCGGTACGATGTCATGGGCTTTGTACGCGACATGGACAACCCGGACATTCTCATCACCCTGACCAAGGACGCCAACAAGAGCGTGGACTACACCTATGTGCCGGAAACCACCGAACACGTACAGACCGGATCCACCTCCTACGCCATGTACGGCTGGAAGGGGAAATACCTGGGCAATTTTTCGGTCAACGACTATAAGACCGTCAAGAGCGGCGGCTATACGCAAAAGACCTCCACGACAACCGCGTACCTCGAGGTGACGGTACTGGAAGCCTCGCGCATGGGCGAACGCACCATTCCGATGATCTATCAGCTCAAGTACAATTACAACAACAACAGCGACGAGAACGTGGACGATTTGTACACCCGCGCCATCAGTTGGATCGAGCACCCGCTCTACGACGAACCCAGCCTGAAGGTATACAAGTCGGAAAAATGCAACTACAACTTCTGGAACAACCTTCCGCTCATCAACTTCGGCATCGTCATCAATGCCAGAGGCGAAGTCGTCGGCTTGGACCCGAAATCGGAAGTGGCAACCGAATGCCATCTGCAGAAAGGCGATAGGATTGTATCCATCCAAAGCACCCGGCACCGCCCGCTTTCCGGCGGAAGCCGCAAAATCACCTGGTCGGGCACCATAACGGTGAGCCGCAACGGCCAGAACGTGAAACTTCCGTTCAAGGGATGCCACCGTACCAACGAGTATTCCCAGTCATTCAACCGTGTCTACGATGTATTCAAATAAAATCCGTGCCCTATGAAACGTATTCTTCTCTATATTGCCTGCCTCAGCATCAGTTTTTCGGCTTGGGCGAACCAGCGCTACTCGGTGATTCTGCCCGTTCCGGTCAATGTGTACGAGAATGCCATCGTGGATGCCAAAGTGATCGGCACACTCTCGCCCAAGCAAACGGTTGACGTCTATGTGGTCAACGGCGACTGGGCCATCATCCAATACGAGGGCGGTGTGGGCTACGTGGCCGCGGCCTGTCTGAAGGAGGTGAAGGACGAAGCGGCCGCGGCGACACAGCAGCCTGCACCGGCCGAACAACCCCAAGCCGAACCTGCACCGGTGCAACCGGCCACACAGCCGCAACCCGCCGCAAGCCAACCGCAGAAACCGGTTGAAACGCCCCGCAGTACCCCCGCTTCCCCCTCTGCCGGAATCGGAAATTCATACTACGAGCCATTTACCACCTACAGCCTGTACTCCAAGGACGACCCGGCCGCCGACATTCTGGACTGCCGTTTCAACATGTACTTCACCTTCAGCTACTTGATGAGTACGCAAAAGGACATGCTCGCCAAGCAAAACATCCTGGATCCGTTGCATGGCGGCCAATTCGAATATGGTTTTGTATTCAAGCTTTGGGGTCCGATCGGTCTGGATTTCAACTTCGGCATGGACATGTCCGGGCGAAAATACGAACCTGCACTTCCTCCCTACGAGTTGAGCCATGAGTGCACGAAACACCTGCGTTTGAACATGTCCGTGGCCTTGCGCCCCGTATTCGGCATCAATTTGGACACTGATTGGGACTTGCAAGTCTACACCGGTCCGCGCTTCCTGCTCAACTTCATGGACCTACAGCGTTCGGAAGTGGGCGGCGAGGGCGATTTCGGCACGGACATGGAAGAATGCGATTTGTTTGACAAGAAAAAGAGCATCTGCACGCCCTTCACCATCCCTTGGGGAGTCGGATTCGGCTTCAACTACAAGAGCATCGGCATGCGCGTCTGCTATGAATGGGAGTTGTACAACCGCTACAAGAAGGATTACCAAATCTTGGGCGACCACCGCTACAACTACTTGGTTGTATCCATGTACTTCCCGATACACTTGTAGCCGGCATGCAGCGCTCGCTGCGGTTTGAAGCCCCCTAAAGGACGGGCAAGGCGGTCACCTGCCCTGCGACACCAACGCGCGGCGTGCCCGGATCTCGAGCGTACGGAGCGTATCCTTGTACAGGTTGTTGGCATTCACCTTGTCATTGGAGAGTGCAGCATCCGAATTCCCCTCCCAACGACGGCACAGATAAAGCGAATCGTAAATACGACCGATGTTCCATTCGCGGCTGGCGCGCAAACCCATGGCATAATCCTCTCCATAGCTGGTATTGGGCAGCGGATGCTCGCGCAGGAAGCTGCGGCAGAAAGCGCGCGGAGCCCCCAGCCCATTGATACGCAACGCATTGTTGCGACCATTTTCGGCCGTCCACTCCTTGTGGTCAATCAAACCGGGCGGCAACGGCCGCTTGTCGAAATCGGTCATGCTGTATGCGCCAATCACCATGGGGCAGGACTCCTTACGGAAAACATCCACCACACGTGTGAGCGTATCCGGTCCCTGATAGAGGTCGTCGCTGTCGAGTTGCACCACATAACGCCCGCAGTATGGGCTCGCCACCGCCTCGTTCCAGCAACCGCCTATCCCCAAGTCGGTACGCGACGGGACAATCAAATGCACCTGCGGATGGCTGGCAGCCAACCGTTCAACCGTCTCCCGCGTACCGTCGGTCGAGAAATTATCGACCACCAGCACATTGTAATCAAACTCCGCCTGCTGGGCCACCGCCGACAACACAGCGTCGCTGATGGTCCTCACCCGGTTGCGTACAGGAATCACCACCGATACGGTCGGCCCTTCAGAAACCGGCGTATCCTCGTACGGACGGTCAAACGGAGCGACATACGCGCCGATCCGCTTCAAGTGCGCCGTACAGGCCAGTTCCATTTCCACCTGCACCTCCCGGTTGCGCGGATTGACATAATCAAACTGCTTTTCCCCGCTTTTACGCAGGTCGCTTTCATCATAAGTATAGAGCAACTCACCCAGATGCAGCGGGAGCGAACAACGCGACAACTGCAACCGGACAGCATACCAACCGGCATACGCATAATCTTCCCATTCGTCGGGACGAAGCATGGAGCCGTTCACCCACACCAAAGGTCCGAAATCGAAATCATCGCGCACACTTCCCTCCTGGTAGGCAATGGTGCGATGCGTAAGCATAGTATCCTCCTTGTGCTCGTAATAATCGGCATAGAGCAGTGAAGCGCCCGCCTCCCGTCCAGCCGTATCCATACGCCGGGCGGCTCCGGGGCCCATATCCAATACAGACTGACCGAAATACACCAGGAACGATCCGGCACCGGTAGCGGCAATCCTGCGCCAAGCGGCCGTTTCTCCATAGGAACCTGGGAAACGGACCGTTTCGAAACCCATTTGTTGGAAAGGTGCGATCAAATCATCGCTGAGAACGTAGAGCATCATGGTTGATACAGATAATTCATAAATACTTGGAAAATACCACGCCGGGCATCTGGATCGGTCACATATTCGATCGGAAAACCGGCCGCAACGCTTTTGAATCCGTGCGAATGGCCGATGGCCGCTACAAAACCATCCTGCCCGTAGCGCAGCAACGGTGCACCGGACTTATCAGTGGAGCGCAGCGCATCGGCATTCTGCACGAACGGCAGCACCGAAGGCTGTACCGGGATACACCCGGCCTCACCGCCCTCTTCATACTGCAGCGTACCGTTGCCCGCCGCCCAGGGAGCCTGACGCCGCACATGCAGATTGCGTTGCAGCCAGCTGTTGTCGGACGAGCCCAAATAGGCACCCGACACCAGCAGACGGGGTTGCGAGGCCTGCCGCATATAGTGCGAAAGCGCATTTTCGAGCGGTTCGGTCAGCAATTTATAGTGAGCGCTGTTGCGTTGTTTTCCCAAAATCAGGTCCACCACATCGGCCGTAGAGAGCACCACCGGGTGCTCCTCCACCCAAAGGCGGCTCACCGACACGCAGGAATAGCCCAGGTCGCGCAACGCCTGGGCATGCACACGCGGATAATCGAACGTATTGCCAGCAATGGGCGTACGTTCCCATTCGCCGACAGCGGCGCCGAAACCGGGATAATCGTTGTCCACATAGGCTGCCTGTGTGTCAAATTCGTAAACCGGTCCTGTATAGGCCAGTTCCCAACCGTCCGACACGCCGATATCCGAGCGCAGATCGAAGCCCGCCTCATTGCCCAGCACATGGCAAACGGGACCCTCCAAACGGTCGAAACCGTTGACAATCATCACCAAACCGCGGGGATTGCGCACCTGGCAGGCACTGAGTTCCTCCGAAGGAAAGCTCTCTCCGCCGGCATTAACCGCCGTTATCCGGAAGCTATAGACGCTGTCACGTTGCATCGCCATGGAAAAACGCGGCCGACGTACCAGGCGGCCGTGATCATACGCCCGTCCGTTGATCCGGGTATAGACCCGGTAAGCCACCGGCGTGGCCGTTTCCTCCAATTCATCCTGGACCGGGCGCCAGGAAAGCACCGCTGAATCACCTTTCACACTGACGTTGAATGCCTCGACCGGCAGCGGGGCCACCGTATAGTATTCGTCGTACTGACCGGCCAGGAACCGCAGCAACCCCTTGTAAATGGCACGCGCCGCCACAAAACGGAACCGCGGATCAAATCCGCGCTGCAAATCGGAAAAATTCTGATGCGAAAGCAGCTCCACAATCAAAGCAGGTACCGCCGGCACACGCGTTTCCACATACTGCCGGTGCCAAATGCCGCGGGTCGCCCAACCCGGATCGACCGTGGCACGCACATCCTCGACAATCTGGCGGCGCACATATTCGGCAAAATCACTGCTGGCCAGCTGCGAATAGCCCGAAGGAAACAGCGAATCGGACGTACAAAGCACCAACGTGGCCACCACGCTGTCCATGGGAGTGATACCGGCATCCGTATGGATGGCCAGCGAAGCGTCCATGGGGATGCCCAACCCTGGATAGTCGGGATAGACCGGGCTGCCGCCCGTCAGGTAGTTCACCCACTTGGAACGGCTGTAGATATCATCGTAGTAATCGTTGACCACCCCTTTTTTCTGATCATACACCAGACTGTCGGGCAATCCGGCCTGGCGCAGGTAATAGCAGGCCGCCTCGGCATAACGGGGATGTCCACTCCCCACCCGGCTCATACCACCTCCGACATGCAGGGAGTCAACCGTCCATACGCCCTTCCCCCGGAACACCACGCGCGTCGGACCATCCAGATAGAGTTGGTCCAGATAGTGCCAGGTACCACCTCCAATGGTTTCGTTGACCGAAAAATCGGAGCTCCGGCCTCCGTGCCACACACGCACCTTCACTGCGGAATCAGCACCCTCCTGCTGCGGATAGCGGAAAGACAACCAGAAGGAACCGGCCTCGGGCGGGGTAACCACCGCCACCAGACTGTCTCCCTCCCGGCGGAAGGGCACCGTGTTCTCCCAAAGGGAAATATCGCGCTCTCTCGGCATATAGACGTGCGCACCGGCGTTCTCCAACATGGGAAGCAGATAACGCAGCACCAGCGAAGTGGTGTAAAGGTCCTCCGCCGTTCCGTGCAGGCGGGGACGCTGCCAACGCCAGCGCAACGCATTCGGATCCCAATAGAGTCCGTGGCTGTTCCACAGGGCGATATTACGTCCCTGCAACCCCTGCGTAGTCAGCGAATCGGCATACAGACGGCGCACAACCTCGCCCTGCAATTTGCCGTAAGCGGGATAACGCGCACTGTCCACAGGCCACACCCGGCGCAGGTGGTTGGGAACGTATGCGCCGATGGGATGCCCTTTGGAAACAATCTCCAACGGATAATCGTGATATTTGGCGGGAAGCTGCCGGCGGACGGAATCGTAAATGTGTGCGACATAGTCCTCGTCCATGAGCAGGGAGCAGAAATCCTCCTCCAGATAAAGGGTGATCATGTGGTCTTTCACCACACTCTTCTCCACTTTGAACTCCGTCTTGGACGACTGAATGTTACCATGGAACACCACCTGGGGGATGACGGGCTTGGGCGCAGAACGCCGCACACGGGCGGCCTCGGCGGGCAAAACCGTGAGTATCAACAACAAGAAAGCTCCCCCGAAGGAGCGGAAACAAGCAGTTCGCATGATCGTAGGAATGTGTACAAAAATACGTAATTTATCCGAGAAAACGCACACGGGACCTCCGTGAAATTTGGACATGTCGGATTATTTGCGTTATTTTGTGAAAAACTTTGCCAACTCATGCTACTCATTGCCGACAGCGGCTCAACCAAAACCCAGTGGTGCCTGACCGGACCGGATTCCGTACTCCGGGAAATCCGTACCGACGGCATCAACCCCTACCACATGACCGCAGAGCGGATTCAAGAGATCACCGAAGCCCAACTGTTGCCCGCACTCGAAGGCCTGCAACCTGAGCGGATCTATTTTTACGGTGCCGGATGCAATCAGCCACAGCGCAACCGGGCCGTCATTGAAGCACTGCAACATCATTGGAAGGACACCCCCGTCGAGGTGGCCTCCGACATGTTGGGAGCAGCCCGCAGCCTGTGCGGCCGGGAGGACGGCATGGCCTGCATTTTGGGAACAGGAGCCAACTCCTGTCTGTTTGAAGGCGGACGCATTACCGGCAACACCGCCCCCATGGGCTATATCCTCGGCGACGAAGGCAGCGGTGCCGTCCTCGGCCGGCTGTTGGTGGCCGACTGGTCCAAGCACCAGCTTCCCGACGATTTGTCCCGCATGTTTGAGGAAACGTATAAAACAGACACCCTGCAGGTGATTGAAGCCGTCTATCGGCAACCGCAGGCCAACCGTTATCTGGCCTCGTTCTGCCCCTTCCTTTCCAGGAACATCGAACATCCTTATATACAACAACTGGTGCGCTCGGAATTCACCCGCTTTGTACAGCGGAATCTCGACAACTACAAGCGCAAAGAACTGCCGGTCCATTTCACAGGATCGGTGGCCTGGGTGTTCCGCGGAATTTTAACCGAAGTACTGACGGCGGAGGGCTACCGGGCGGGACGCATCCGCCAGGCACCCATGGAAGGGTTGCTGGCGTATCACCGCGCCACGCCTACTTGAATCACCTGCTTGACATTCGGACTGTCCAGCACCCTGCGGGCCGCCCGTTGGATATCACGCGCCGAAACCGACTGCATCACCTGCAGCCAGCGGGACTGTTGGTCGATGCCCGACAAATCCTTCTCCAGCAGGGCACCAATCCAATAATCGTTGTCAATCTGGCGGTCGTTGTACACTTTGTTCATGTACTCACGTACTTTCTGCAGATCCTTTTCACGCGGCCCCTCGCCGGCTATGCGCTGCATTTCACCGGCAACCACGGGCAACAGACGGTCCACCTTGGACGAGTCGGTAACGAATTGGATACGGAAATCGTAACGGGGAGCCGGCAGACGGCTGACATGGGCACTGACACGCATACTGTAAATACCGCCTTCCTCCTCCCGGAGCTGCTCCATGCAGACAATCTGCAACACCTGCTCCAGCATGGACATCGTCAGCTGGTTCTTCAAATTGTATTTCATCGGGCCGAAACGGCTCAGCATCACCATGGTCTTGGGATGCTCCATCGGCTTGGAATACCGGCAGGTGCGCTGTCCCGGCACTTCCAAAAAATCGACCGGCCCCACCGTCTCCTTTCCGCCTGCGGCGGGAAGCACCGCCAGATAGCGGGTCAGCAGCGGGCGCAGGCTGTCCACATCCACCCGGCCGCTGATATAGAAGGTGAAATCGGAAGCGTCGGAGAAACGACGGCGCAGGATTTCCAACCCGCGGTCATAATCCAACAAAGCCAGGTCTCCGCTGCGCACCCGCTGATGCAGCGGGTGATTGTGATAGAGAACCGACACAAGCGAATCCCGGTATTCCGTCATCGGATTCAATTCCTGATTGGCCAGCAACGCCGACAAACGGTCGGCATACGAGCGGAAGGCCGTCTCATCCCTGCGGATGGCGGTAAAATACAAGTAAACCAACTGGAACATGGTTTCCAGGTCATGCACGGTCGATGTAGCCGTAAGTGTCTCGGAATACGGACGCACCGACAGGTCAACCACCACCTGTTTGCCGAAAAGCAGTTTGGTCAGCTCGGTCAAACTGTAACCACCCACCCCGCCCAAGTCCGTCAGGTCGTCGATCAGATTGAGTGTTACGGCATCTCCGTGCACATCCTCGCGGGAGAAACCTCCGGGACTGTATGCCTGCATCCGGATCTCATCCGGTTTGAAGACGGTCGGTTTGACCACCACACGCACCCCGTTGGAAAGCAGCAGTTCGGTCGATCCGAACGCACCGGCGCGCTGGCGGACCACCCGTCCCTCCTCCGGTAGCTGCGGAATCAGTTCCACTTCCGACAAAGTGTCCTGATACGGCTGGATATCGGCCTTGCGGACACTGTCCATCCAGACGGTAATCTGCAGGCTGTCCGGCATCCAACCGCCCTGCGGCCCCCTCAACCAAACAATGGGCGGCAGCGCATCCAACCGACGGACATAGTCGTTTACCCGTTCCAACGGCAGACGCGACACAGCATCGGCGAACTCCAGCTCCTGCTCCATCCCGACCATAGCCTGCGACTCGAGAAAATGATCCAGGCACTGCTGCACATAGTATTCGTTGCGCTGTTGGTCCCTTTCGGAAAATGCGTGCCGCATTTGCGACAGGATTTCCTGTCCGGCACGGTCGAACTCCGCCTGCGTGAAACCGTAGCGCCGCATACGCTCCTGCTCGGTCAGCAACGCCTTGAACGCTTTAGCGCACTGTTCGCCGGAAGTAACCGCCAGCATCTTCCAGGAGGACCGGACCTGCGAAACAAAAAGCGGTTCAAACCCCGCCTTCACTTCGGAAAACGGGGGATCTTCCGTCTGTTGCAGTTCATACAGACGCAGATTCATCATGGCGGCGATCCATTGGTTCAAATAACGCTCCAACAATCCCGGCGCCGTATTCCAATAGGTCCGGGGTCGGTCGGGCTGCATCCAGTTCAGGCTCACAACCACATACGAAGCCTCTTTGTCCTGCGTCAGCGCAATCTTGGGCAACACCGGGTCTGGCACCGGAAAATAAACACGCTCCGGGGCGTTTTCGGGAACGGTATCATCGGCAAAAGCCGCCTGTATCCGGGCTTCCATGTCGTCCGGATCGACATCCCCCACCACCATCACCGCCTGCAGATCCGGACGGTACCAACGCCGGTAATAGGAGCGCAGTTCCCCGTAATCGAAATGGCGGATCACATCGATGTGTCCGATCGGGCGGCAGTCGGCATAGGGTGTACCGGCATACACGATAGGAAGCAGCTGGTCATACATCCGGTGGGAACTGCTCTCTGTAGAACGCCATTCCTCCTCTATCACACGCCGTTCGCGGTCAATCGCATCGTCCTCCAGCAGGATGCCGTCCGACCAGTCGCGCAGAACGAGCAGACAGGAATCAATCGTGGAGGAACGATCCACCGGCACCTCGCAGATATTGTACACGGTTTCGTCAATGCTGGTATATGCATTCAGATTCTCGCCGAATTTGACTCCAACGGTTTCCAGATAATGGGTCATCTCCTTTCCTGGAAAATGACGGGATCCGTCAAAGGCCATGTGTTCCAGAAAATGGGCCAGACCGCGTTGATTGGGCTCTTCCAGCACGGAACCCACGCGCTGGGCCAGATAAAAATCGGCCCGTTGCTTCTGGAAAGTATTGCGGTGGACATAGTAGGTCAGACCGTTGGGAAGCCGCCCGACACGCGTGGCGGAATCGGTCGGAAGGGGGGCTGCCCACCCTTCGCCTGCGGGTTGCGCCGCCATCGGCAGGATTCCGGCCAGCAGAACCACCGCCGTCAGAATCCGGCACTTCATGATTTTTTGAAAATCTGCCATCCGAAATAGACAGCGCACAACACGACCACCAACGCCACCAGCAGATTGGTGACGGTACATTCCTGCACACACACGAACAAAGCGCCGGCTGCGGCAATCACACTGATCACCAGCAGGACAATCATCATACTTTTACTCATTGGAACTATCCGATTTAGGGGTGAAATACTGGCTGAAGAAAACCGAAGGCGCTCCGGTCAGCGGACAGGGCTCGGAACACAGGCGCATATCGGTGCGGGCCCCGGTCACATAAGCCGCCTGCAGCTGCAAACGGCCATCCACCATCGCCTGACCCATCAGACGCTCGTCATCGACCGATATAAACTTGCGTTCTCCAGCATCATACGAAGCCTTGAATGCCGTCCAGGCCGCCGTTTCCTGCGCCGTCGGCGAGGTCCATTCGGCCGTCAGTTCCGCCACGGCGCCTTCGTTGTAACGGGCATCCATGGTATCCTTGAACACGAGGAAAGCCGTCACAAAATTGGCGTAATCGGCCATGGCTGTCAGCACTTGGTACTGTTTCTCCTCGGCAGCGGTCAACCGGTCATTGTCAAAATAGTAGTAGAGATACAACGGCTTGCCGTAAATGGGCGTGTAAGTGCCCGTATAGTCATGGTCCGACAACATCTGCAATTTGCAGTGCCATTCGTTACCGCATACCATCGCCGCATTGTCGCCCCAGAACGAAGTACGGACATCACAGGGCTCCACATCGAAGACCCGGGTCATGGAAGCCGAGCGGATCTGAATGCCGTCGGCCCCTTGCACCTTATAAACGTAATCGACATTGAAAACCAAAGTATTAAGTCCGGTCTGATCGGGATAGAAGGTGCGCGAGAAAACCCCGTCGGCATAGTAGTTGTCGTCCGACACCAGATCGACTCCGTTCAAATTCCAGGTCATGGAGCGGTTGGTCACCGTACCCACCGGCTCCTCCACCTCTTTCAACGTCGCCACCACCGCCTGTCCGACACCGACACGGGTGCGCGACAACTCTATCTCCCCCAGTTTGCCCGTCTGCTGATTGGCGGGTTCGTTGTCACATCCGGCCAGCAAAAGCGGCAAAAGCGTCAAAAGAATCGTATATTTCTTCATAAATATCAATGCAAGCACACAAATGTAGTAAAAAATCGCACAACCGCCCCGATATTTGCAAAAAAAAGGTATCTTTGTGTGTTGCTAACAAAAATCATCGT
>JAGDAS010000024.1 GCA_017959385.1 Paludibacteraceae bacterium | reverse complement strand
CCTTTTCCGAAGGGAATTGCCGTTCCAATGCAGTCAGCCCCCGCTCAATCAGCTCCGGTGTGATATTGGGTTCAAACAACAGTTCGCTCCATACGGAGTCGCAGACCTCGTCGAAGGCCTCCAGCCGGACGTTCAGATCGTCGTTGCGTGGATCGACAATGGACAACAGCACGGCTTTGGGGCGGAAGTAGGGGTTGAATTGCTGGGCTTCGGTAAGAGGACGGAAGGGGGGCAGCTCCACCTGGGTTTCCGTGCCGGGTTCCAGATAAATGCGGCCGCTGTACCCACCCAGTTCGATGGCGGCCAAGCAGGTGTGGTCCAAACCGGCTTCGAACCGGAAGGTGCCATCGCTTTCCACGGTGGCTTCCGCCAATGGCGTTTGCAGTAGCGAAAGTCCGTCGTGCGGGGTGGTGAGCCGCAGCGTTTGTCCGGCATACTCCGGTGCCGTACCCCACAGCACAGTGACCGCCGCCTGTGCCGGAAGCATCAGTGCGCAGACAAGGAGTGTAAGGATTTTGCGTGTCATGGTTGTTTTTGCGTGCTCGTAAAATGCAAAGAAACGCTTTTTTCGGCAGGTTTTGGCTGTTTGACGGTGGAAAAGTTTCTTAATTTAATAAAATTTATTATTTTTGTCGCGTGGGGTGTTGTCTTTTGATGCACCGAAACGCAGATAGGAGGTTATTATGAGGACGAAAAATTTACTAGCGGCAGTTTTGATGCTATGGGTTGCGCCAGCGGCGGTTTCGGCGCAATGTTCTACCGTTTCGGGCGACACGGCCTACGTGACGGTGAGTGCTTCGTGCAATGCCACAGTGGCTGCGGCGGTGTCGTCGGTGACGTCCGATGCGGCCTGCTATGCAGGCGGTGCTCTCCAGAAACACGTGGTGATTGAAATCGCGGCCGATGCGGTTTCGCCTTCCATCAGTTTGGACGGCTTCAATGCTTCGGGCAACGGCTCGTACCGTCTGTTTGTCCGCCCGGTTCGCGGCGAGATGCCGGTGATTGGTACGGTCAATATTGCAAACAGTCGGGACGTGACCCTCGAGGGCCTGCGAATCCGTCCCGACGCCCAGTATGGTGTTCGGATCGACAACTCCGTTTCAATCGAACTCCTGGGCAATGACATCCGTGCGGAGCGTACGGCGACCGCCGTTCCCAACCTGGATGCCGCGGTGCTCGTGTCGCGTTCGGACAGTGTCCGCCTTACGGGCAATGCGGTTCGTGCGCCCCATGCCACACTGTTGGGTGCCACGGCTGTCAATTACCTGCTGGCTATGAACAACATCTTCTGGTCCGACAATACGAATACAGACGCCACCTATCACACCGCCTTTGTCCGCTTGGGCGGTTTCGGCATTACCGGCCAGACCAACCAGAACATCGGCATCTACTACAATACGCTCTATCTGGCTCCCGGTAGCAATACGACCCGTCCGGTCGATTTCCTGGCACTGGGTCACTACGGCAACGCTTCCCAGTACAACGAGCCGTTTGCCACCCCGACCATCCGCTTCATGTACAACAACTGCTACTCCTACAGCGAGCAGGTGAGCGGCCGTTCGGCCGAGGCCTTCTATCTGCGTACCGATGGGGCGGGTGGCTATAGCGACGCGCTGACCGGTGCTTTCTGCAGCAACGTGCGCAGCAACAACTACTGGTCCAAATACGATGCGGCGCAATCCAACACCTCGTCGGTGTTCGCTCCGGGCTGTGACGGAGACCTGTTCGTAGCGGCCTCCCTGTTTGCCTGTGCCACCGCACCCACTTCGCCGGGGCAGCTGCAGGTGACGGGAACCGGACTTAATTCGGGTTACTCTCCGCTGCCCGACATGGGCGTGTTCGGACAGGCGACCACCCCCTCGACCGACTGGAACCATACGGCGGCGGTACGTCCCCGTACGGGCGGTGCGCCTTCGGCCGACATCTACACGACCGACTGGACTTCCATGTTCCTGTTTGGTGCCGCTTCGGGTGCCACTGCCACGCACGAGGTGGATGTGACCGGCCTTCATCTGACGTCCGGCACCACCCTGACCTTCTCCGTAACGGGAACGGGCGCTTCGGCCTTTTCGGTCAGCCCGGCTTCGCTTACGGCCGATGCCAGTGGCGAGATTGCCACTTCGTCGGTGACGGTGACCTATACGGCTCCCGCTACGCCGGGTGAGTCGGTGGCGCTGCTCCATTTTGCCTTTGCCGATCCCGATGATGACCTGGATCTGGATATCCCCCTGCTGGGCGTGCACAACGGTGAGACTTTGGGCACCGGTTGGACGCTGGGCGCCATTCAGCAAGGTGTGGCGGCCGACGAGGTGACGCAGATCGTATGGCAGGGCAAGTTGAGTTCCGACTGGGATGTACGTGAGAACTGGTACATTCCGGCCCAGGGACGTGAATTGCACTGTGCCGACGTGCTGTCGTCGAGTTTGAGCGTTGTCTTTCCGTCCGCAACTTCGTTCCCTTATCCGATGCCGGAAGGAGGCCTTTCGTACGCTCCGGTTATCCCCACCTTTACCAAT
>JAGDAS010000023.1 GCA_017959385.1 Paludibacteraceae bacterium | reverse complement strand
GCGTGCGACAAGACTCTTGAATTTGTCCATAATCGCACCGATTTCGGCGTGAATGCAGACATCAATCATTGCCAGCGGAGTATATCGTTTGTCAAACACGACAAGGTCCGGAGCCAAATCATCGCAATCGTCAGTTACGGTGGTCTCCATGAACATGCGCAAACCTTGGGCTGCCAACTCGTCCTTGGTCTGGATATGCACCGCCGCCAACACCCCTTGATGTTCCCAAGAGGGACGAAGAGCGCCTTCCTTTCCCGAATAATCGTCCAAAAGTCCCATAAACACTATACAAAATAATCCAACATCGGTTTTTCAAGATATTGGGAAAACAACTCATATTGAAACGAGGAAATCCATGCACACGTTTCAAAATCATACATCAAAAGTTCCTGTTTTTCATAATCATACACAAAACACTCCGCCTCAGGGAACCGTTCAAGGACAGCAGTGCACTTGTTCAAATTTTTCCTCACCTCCCGATGCCTGGTAACTTCCATGATCATGAGAGGGTAATTTTCCTGGTCGAACACCACGATATCGGGAGCAATGTCATTCCAATTGTCGGTAATGCTTGAATCCACACGCACAATATAACCTTGCCGGGACAACTCACCATAAATTTGATAATACGCCAATCCGATGATATCCTGATGCATCCACCGCGGACGGGGAGACATGCCGATTCCCTGAAAACCGTTATTTTCTTTCATAGCTGCTGCATTTACAAAAAAACGCCGTGGAATGATCCACAGCGTAAAAATAAACCTTGCGGCCGGTCTTTTCCAAAACTTCGATTCCGATATCGAACTTATCGAACTTTGGCCAGGGCGTCTCGGATTTGCTTCTTTGCGCGGTCCACTTTGGAACGGGTTGAACTCGGATACGCTTCGTTGAACTCGCGGAACGACGGCAGCGACAGCCCCGTAATCCGCTCCACCCAATAATACAGATTGTAATGGTCGGCATCCTCCAAAAAACTCAATTCCTTGAGGGCGGTAAGCAATTGCACCGTCGGAGCAAGGCTAAGCCGCTGCGCATCGGCATGATGCGGAGGCAAGGCCTGCAGCAAACGGCACACGGCCTCGGTTTGCGCCGCATCGAGCCCGACCAAGGGCGAAGTAATCTCACGCCTGGCATCCATGGTTCGCTGTTGCTGAAGCTTCTTCTGCAAGACCAAGTCCACCAACTCTTCCAGCTCGCGCTCCTCTTCATCGTCCTTTACGAACAACGAAAGCACCAGTTTGACAGCCACTGCTGCTATAAAGAAGAAAAACGAGACAATCGTGGCATACCTGAGCACCGCTTCAACCCAACCGTCGCCGGCCAACTTTTCTACCATAAACCATACCAGCAGCAGTGCGAACATCGACACAGCCGTCACCTCAACCGCACGCCTCACCGGTGCATTGCATTTCGCCAAAAAATCAAGTTTCATGTCGTAAAAGTAACAAAATTCAGAAAAAAACAACCGCTGCTCCCTGAAAAAAAAAGCAGGATTCCATCCCGACTTCCTCCGCCAGGATCCGCATTTTCGGGAACGGACTAGTGTTAAAAAAAGAATAAAACTTGACCATACATGCGGGATTTTGTATCTTTGAGACACGAAAACATTAAAAACTATATGCGTATGAAAAAGATGAATTGGTACTTTGCAGTCGGAGCCGCAGTGCTCTCCCTGCTGCTCTCTTCGTGTGATGAGGACGAACCCGCCCAGGAGACTCCGGCCGACAATCAGGAACAGAACGACACTCCGTCCGACAAGCCCAAGCCCAAGCCCCAGGACGATGATCAAGACGAGCAGCCGTCCGTGGACCTCGACAACATTGAATTGGAGGGAACCTCGTGGGAAATTGTCTCGCTTGAAATCGATGGCGACATGGGGGCCACGGACTGGACGTCTTTTGTCGATGACGACTGGACGGCCGGAAATGACGTCGCCTTCTCGGAAAGCGGCCGCGTTTTAATCTATCGTACAGACGGAGAGCAACCGACCTTCATAGAGCCTTGGTCATGGAGCAAAACCGACAAGTACCTGGTCGTCGGCGAAGATGACACCTACCAGATGGAGGGCGAAGTGGAATTCTCGCTGCAGAACGGATTTGTGTTCCTGCACTGGGTAGCCGAATTGGGTGGCGGAGCAAAGCCGACATTCGACCTCACGGTAAAGCGCGCGGTGGCCGACTTTGAATAACCGGCGAAGCGTACACCGCTTCAACCCACACAACATAAACGAAAACCGCAGGTTCACACAAGTGAATCTGCGGTTTTTTCATGCTTCTCTGTCGCCTACCGCACAATCGTCTTGTAAGCCTTGTTGTTCACCACGACGATGTACAAGCCTTTGCCGACGGGAATTTGCTCCAGGTCGGAGGCCGGAGTCACCGACGCCACCGTACGGCCCGTCAGATCCACCACCTTGACCGGCAGCTCCTGCGCATTGCCTACCACCACAGCACCTTCCAACGGCAGCACATACACCGCATCGTCCGACACGGCCGTCACACCGGTGGGCGTGTTGCTGCCCGAGAAGAAGATGTTGTCAATATAGACATTGCCGTCCACGCCGCGATCGTCCTTGCAGCACCATTTGAACTGGAAGAACTTGCTTAGGTCGACGCCCGAGAGCGTGCGCAGGTCAATCGTGTATTCCTTCCATTGGCCCTTGGTCAGCGCCACGTTGCGTTTGTCCTCGACCGGTCCCTGGCTGATGCAGTACCAGTCGAGCGAGGTCATGCTGTTGCCGTCGGTGTAGGCATGAAAGTGCAGGTAAGGCGTTTGCGTTACATCCAGCACCGCATAGTCGCCGAAGCAGGAGCCGAGGTAATGTCCCACATTGGAGCTGTTGAACGCCAATTTGATCGACTTGCTGTTGGCCTCTTTCGATGCCGCTGCCGACTGGCCCCAGTCGAGCACATAGTTGAAGTTGTTGTAGGAGGTGCCCTTTACATAGCAGAGTTTCTCCTTGTCGAAGTGCCTGCGCTCGGGTGCGGCGGGAATCGTGGCCTGGGCCACCGTATTCTTTACGGTCACGTTCTTGTCCTCCTGCGAGGCGGCGCGCTGCTGCCAGTCGGTACCCGCGGGGCGGATGTCGAAGAAGAGGATGTAGTCGCTGCCGGCGGCCACCGAGCCCGGTACGTTCAGGGTGATGTTCTTCGAACCCGTACCGGCGGCGATGTTGGAGATTTTATTCTCCGAAACCAGGGCGTAGTCATTGCCCTTGTACAGGGTCACCCACATGTCGGCGGTCTGGGGAGCCGAATAGTTCACACTGAAGGTGTGCGTTTTGTTGTTGTCGAGGCTGGTCACATGGCTGGTGCCGATGGACCAGGTCAGACTCGATGTAATGGAGATGAACTTAAACTCCTTGGTCGCCGCACGCTGCTGCCATCCGGCGTCGCGCGGACGGATGTCGAAGAAGAGGATGTAGTCTGTACCGGCCTCCACGTCGGAGCCGATGGTCAGGCTGATGGTTTTGGAGGTGGACGACGAGGCGGCCGCCACTTGCAGTTTCTTTTCGGCCACGAGGTTGTAGTCGCCCGTGCGGTACAGGGTGACCCAGATATCGGCCGCAGCCGGGGC
>JAGDAS010000022.1 GCA_017959385.1 Paludibacteraceae bacterium | reverse complement strand
GCCAACTGATTGTCTCCAACCAACCCTTTTACGACGTCATGCTCATCATGCGTGAAATGCATGACTTCGACACCACAGCCAGTTGCAAAACGCTGGATATCACCCGGGCGGAATTCGACCGGCGCATCGACGAAATCAAGGACCGGAGCAAGAATCCCAGCTATTCACGCTATACCCCGCAGGTGTTTCTGTCACAGCTCTCCGGTGAGGACTACGGCCGGCTGCAGGAGCACCTGTTCCGTTTTTCGGGCACCTTCATCCAACAGCGCGTGCTCCGCGAATACACGATTCCGCACGGAGCGCATGCCATCGGCTCCATCGGCGAAGTGAACCGCAAGCAGATTGAAGAGGACGCCTATTACAAACAGGGGGACTACAAGGGCCAGTCGGGTATTGAGAAAACCTACGAGGAGCAACTGCGTGGCGAAAAAGGCGTTGAAATCCTGTTACGCGACGTACACGGCCGCATCAAAGGTCGTTACAAGGACGGTGAACGGGACGAGAAACCGGTTGTAGGCAAGAATGTGACCGTCGGACTCGACATTGACCTGCAGGCTTACGGCGAAAAACTGATGGATCACAAACTCGGCAGTGTGGTCTGCATCGAGCCCTCATCGGGCGAAATCCTGGCATTGGTGTCGAGCCCGGGCTACGATCCCTCTTTGTTGGTAGGACGCAAACGTTCGAAGAACTACGCCCAACTGCTCGCCGACCCCAAGAAACCGCTGTTTGACCGGCCCATGATGGCCCAATATCCGCCCGGATCGACCTTCAAACTGGTCATGTCACTGGTATTGCAGCAGGAGGGTATCATCAGCCCCAACACCGCCTATCCCTGCTATCAGGGTTATTACTACACGCGTTCCCGTAAATTGGGATGCCATGCACACGCATCTCCTCTACGGCTGGAAGAGGCCATCCAGCATTCCTGCAACGCCTACTTCTGCTATGGACTGCACGCCATGCTCGACAATCACCTTTCCAAATACGGTCGTGTGGACAGTGCCTACCAGGTATGGCGCGACCATGTGGTCTCCATGGGCTTCGGAGCACCGCTCGGTGTGGACTTTCCCAACGAAAAAGGAGGCTTTATTCCAACGGTTGACTTTTACAACAAATACTATGGAAAGGGCGGGTGGCGGTCTTCCACCATCATTTCGCTCTCCATCGGGCAGGGCGAAATTCTGGCCACCCCGTTGCAAACAGCCAATTTAGCCGCCACCATCGCCAACGGCGGATGGTTCTACACGCCGCACATACTGAAGTCAATTGAAGGCGACAGCATCGATGCCCGCTACCGGACCCGGCACTACACCACGGTTGACAGCACCTACTACCGGGTAGTCAAAGAAGGTATGGCGCGGGCGGTGGCCTACGGTACGGCACGCATCGGCCAAATTGAAGGTATGGAGTTCTGCGGCAAAACCGGTACCGCCCAGAACCCGCACGGGAAAGACCACTCCATCTTTATCGGCTTCGCTCCCAAGGACGACCCGAAAATCGCCGTGGCGGTCTATGTGGAAAATTCCGGTTTCGGTGCCACCTGGGCGGTCCCCATAGCGAGTTTGATGATCGAAAAATACCTCAACGATACCATATCCGACAGCCGGCGATGGCTGGAGCAACGGATGCTGGACGCACATTTAGACGGAGACTGAGCCATGCAACGGAAAACGAATCTTCTCAAATCCCTGGATTGGATGACCATTCTGCTCTACGCAGTGATGGTGGTGTGCGGCTGGTTCACCATCTATGCGGCCTGCTACGACTTTGAGCATTCGGAGGTGCTTGATTTCTCCATGCGTCACGGCATGCAACTCATCTGGATCGGGACTTCAGCTGCTTTAGCTGTGCTGATTCTGCTGATTGACAGCAAATTCTACAGCAACATCGCCTACCTTTTCTACGGAGCGATGATCCTGCTGCTGATCGCCACCATCTTCCTTTCACCCGATATCAAGGGTTCGCATTCCTGGCTGAAAATAGGCAGTTTCAGCATTCAACCGGCTGAGTTCGCCAAATACGCCTGCGCACTGTGCCTGTCGCATTTTATGAGCTCCTACCAGTTCAACATGTACAAGATGCGCAACATTCTGACAATGGCCGCCATCATCTTCCTGCCCATGGCCATCATCATCCTGCAGAGCGAAACAGGTTCGGCACTGGTGTTCGCCGCCTTCCTACTGCCGCTGTTCCGCGAGGGCATGAACGGCGTTATCGTCCTGCTGGGCCTTCTGGCGGCAGTCATGTTTATTGTGGTGCTGAGGTTCAACAACCTGCCGGTAGCTCCTGGCGAAGTGCCCTCACCCGAGAGTTATGGATTCATCATCGTATTCATACTGGCCATCCTGGTCGCCGCGGGACTGTTGTGGCATTACACGCACGACAAACCGGGTGTCCGTAACCTGCTGCTGGGCAATCTGGGCATTTATGTGCTGGGGGGTGCCCTGCACTACTTCCTGCCTGAAACCGTCCTCTACACGCGCGTTGCCTTTGCCAGTATGGGTGCGAGCGTCATCTACCTCATTATCTGGTCCGTCATCCGGCACAAACGTACCTATCTTTCCATCGCCGCCTTTCTGGTACTGACCATCGGCGGGGTGTATTCGGTTGACTTCGCCTTCGACGAAATTCTCGAACCGCACCAGCAGATCCGTATCAAAATTGTTCTGGGATTGGAGGATGACCCGCAGGGCGCCGGCTACAACGTGCGTCAATCGCAGATCGCCATCGGATCGGGCGGTCTGACGGGCAAGGGCTTCCTCTCCGGCACCCAGACCAAGCTGAACTATGTACCTGAGCAGGATACCGACTTCATCTTCTGCACCATCGGCGAAGAATGGGGCTTTCTGGGCACCACCTTTGTTGTGCTGCTGTTCAGCCTGCTCATTATCCGGCTCATCATCATGGCCGAACGTCAACGATCCACATTCTCACGCATTTACGGCTACTGTGTGGCCGGCATCTTCCTGTTCCACTTCACCATCAACATCGGCATGGTGATCGGGATGCTGCCGGTAATCGGTATTCCTCTGCCACTGTTCAGCTACGGAGGTTCCTCCATGTGGGGGTTCACCATCCTGCTGTTCACCTTTATCCGATTGGATGCCAGCCGCATGGAAATTCTGCAAGAGCAATAAAACATGGCTTACCACTTCATCGCACTCGACATTGACGGCACACTGGCCAATTCACGGAAGGATATCTCTTATGCCAATATCGATGCCCTGGATCAGGCGCAGGAAGCCGGCGTTAAAGTGGCACTCGTTTCCGGACGGCCTACTTACGGCATACTGCCTACGGCTCAGAAAATCCACCTGAACCGTTACGGCGGCTATATCTTCGCCTTCAACGGGGCCTTGGTGACCAATGCCGCCAACGGTGAAGTACTCTATGAAAACGCCCTGCCGCACGAGGTGCTTCCGCTCATCCAGGCCGCCTCGCACGAATTCGGAGTGGGTATGATCACCTACCGCCCCGACTGCGTACTGACCGAAACCCCGGACGATCCGTACATTGTCCTGGAGGCCGGAATCAACCACATGCCTATAAAAGGGGTGGACGACATCGTCAAAGCCACCAAAGAGCCTACTCCCAAAAGTCTGTTGGTGGGAGAACCGGGGTACCTGGCCGATGTGGAGGCCGTACTCAAAGAGCGCTTCCCAAAGCTCAACGTATATCGTTCGGAACCCTATTTTCTAGAGTTGGTACCCCAATTTGTGGACAAGGCCTACGCCCTGGACCGGATGCTCCGGCAGTTGGGCATGACTTCGGACCAACTGATGGCTTGCGGCGACGGATTCAACGACACTTCCATGGTGCGGTATGCCGGATTGGGCGTGGCCGTCAGCAACGCCCAGGAGGAAGTGAAACGCGTGGCCACTTATATCTCCCCTTATTCCAACGACGAGGATGCCGTGGCGCACGCGGTCAGAAAGTTCATTCTAACTGACGCATAAACTCCTGTAAATGCTGCTCATAAGCAGCCGGTTGGGTACTCATGGCCATGGCATGTCCGACATCGGGCAGCGTCCAGCTCCGCTTCCATCCCTGTCGTTTGGCATCCATCAACCGGGCCATGGAACTGTAGGGTACCGTCGTGTCGGCCGTACCGTGGATGCACAACAACGGTGCCGTACTTTCAGCAATCATCCGTTCAGGACATACGGAGAACAACCAGAATCCCTCCCGCAACCGCGTTACCAGGTTCAACAAAGGCAAAGTGGGCCATACGGGCATTTTCTTTTTCCGGAAGGTAAACCCGCTCATGTGACGGGTACTGCAATAACCGCAGTCATCCACCACGCCAACCACACGCGGATCGCCGCTGCAAAGCATGGCTGTGGCGGCTCCCATCGACACACCGTGCAGGATGAAGCGTTGCGGCGAATCGGGCAACAGGCGGGAGGCCTCGTCCATCCAGCGCTTCAAATCCCGACGCTCATGGTATCCCATCGTGATTACGCTTCCTTCGGAATCGGCATGGTGCTCCCAATTGGGAATCAGCAGGTCGTAACCGCCGGCATGTACCCACGGCAGAGCGTAAGGGAGCATCTGAAGGGCACATCCGTTATAGCCGTGCAATAGTACGACAATACCGCGCGACGGACGGCTGGCCGCAACATAATAAGCCGTAACCCGGTGGCCGGACGCATTGACAAGAGCGGCTTTCTCCATGCGGCCGCGCAAAGCGGCGCATTCCTCCATAACCCCTTCCGCATACTTTTCGTACATGCCCTGCCAGTAACGGTTCTCATCCAAGCCTTTGGGACGGGCGTAGAACATTTTCCGCTGCGCCTTGCAGGCCACCAAAGCGCAGAACGTGATATAAAAGGCAAGAAAGCCCAACAGATATTCCATAGGTCGCATTTTGACATACAAATGTAGGAAATTTCCTTCGGATTGCGTACATTTGTCTTATGATACGCTTCAAATTCCTCCTCCCGGCACTGCTAAGCTGCATCGCGGCGGCAGCGGCCCCGGCCCTGCCCGGTCCCATCGTGCGCACGCAACCCGGCGGCCGGCAAATCACTGTACTGTTGCAAGGTGATGAAAACGAACACCAAACCACCACCACCGACGGCTGGCTGCTGTTGGAAGACGGGCACGGCACCCTGCGGTACGCCGTTTACCGGAAGGGTGAACTAAAAGCCGGCTGCCTCGAAGCCCGGGACACCGCCGAACGCCCCCGTTGTCACAACCGCTGGCTCACCCGGCACGGAATCAAACGCTAACCGCCCCGGCGGATCCGCTCCACCCATTGCGTAAGCGAAACAAACTGCGCGACCGACAAGCGTTCGGGACGTAATTCGAGCAACGGGTGCCCTTCGGACGGTAGGGCACCGGGCAGTAACGGCTTGATGGAGTTACGGATGGTCTTGCGCCGCTGGTTGAAGGTGGTCTTGACCACCTGCTTGAACAGACCTTCGTCACAGTCCAGGTGCGTGACGGCGTTGCGACGCATGCGGATAACGGCCGAATCGACTTTGGGAGGCGGGTTGAACACACCCGGCGGCACGGTAAACAGGTATTCAATATCGTACCAGGCCTGCAGCAGTACACTCAAGATGCCGTAATCTTTGTTCCCAGGCGGTGAGGCGAGTCGTTGCGCCACCTCCTTTTGGATCATACCCGAAATAACGGGAATCCGGTCTTTCTGCTCCAGCGCCTTGAAAAAGATCTGACTGGAGATGTTGTAGGGATAGTTGCCGATGAGCAGGAACGGCGCTCCGCCGAACAACGTGCCGAGGTCCATACGCAGAAAATCGCCGGCGATAATGCGCCCGTTGAGTGCGGGAAAATGCTCCTGCAGATAGGCGACCGACTCGGCATCCACCTCCACCACCTGCAGATCCGCCTGTGGCATTTGCAGCAGGAACTGCGTGAGCACCCCCGTACCAGGGCCGATTTCAAGCACATGGGCGGGCATACAGCCCTCCAAGGTACCCGCAATCCGGCCGGCCACGGTCAAATCCTTCAGGAAATGCTGACCCAACTGCTTTTTAGGACGTACATAATCCATGATTGGCAAATTATCCTTATCTTTGTGCGTTTCGTGCGCAACAGCACACAAAGATACGCATTTATCCACACATGTTCCGCGCTTTCGGCAAATTCTTCCACCGTACAATCGTTGCACTGCTCGATTTCTTCTATCCGCCGTTCAGGCGCTTCCTGCCCCGGCAGGTGTACGACTATGCGGCCTGCGGCGCCATGAACACCGTGCAGGACTGGGTGCTGTACTTTGTGCTCTACAACTTTGTGGTACGCAAGCAAATCGTGGATCTGGGATTCATCGCTTTCACACCGCACATCGCCAGCCTGCTGATTGTCACCCCCGTCACGCTGTGTTTCGGATTTCTATTGTCCAAATACATCACCTTCCGGGGATCGGAGGTACAGACACACCGCCAGTTGATGCGCTACGCACTCATCTATGTGGTCAATTTCCTACTGACCTATTGCTCGCTCAAACTACTGGTGGAGGGAATCGGCATCTATCCCACCCCTTCCAAGATGATCACCACCGTACTGACCACGCTGGTAAGTTTTACCATGCAAAAATATTATTCTTTTAAAAAGAACACCCATGGAGAACCCGGTAGCACAGGAAACCAGTTGGATTGACCGTCATTCGAAACCTATCAAATGGGTGATTACCATCGGATGCTATGCCTATCTGGTCTATTTTCTATGCCATTTCGAGTATTACGACGAATTTGCCCAGCGGCTGGCCACCTGGCAGCCGGTCGATCTGCTCTACCTCCTGGGAGTATTGCTGCTGCTACCGGTCAACTACGGCATAGAGGCCCTCAAATGGTACCTGCTGGCCCGACACTTGGATCCCCGCCTTACCTACACCCGGGCATACCGCGGTATCATGGTCGGACTGGCAGCGGGATTCTTTACACCCAACCGCATCGGCGAGCCCCTGGGGCGTGTACTGGAATTTCCGGCCGGCACCCGGCTGCAGGGAGCCACCCGTTCGCTCATCGGCAGCAGTGCACAAGGCATCGCAACCTGCCTGTTCGGCCTGGTGGCTCTGATGGTTTGGTTCTTCCAATACGGAGGCGACCGCAGCGGCACCATGATCTGGGCCGCCACCGCCGCCGCGCTGTTCATTGCCGTCTTTCTGCTGCTCCCGTCGCTCTCGCACCACCTGATTCCCCGCACCCGCGGCAATGTGCGTGAGATTGCCGTCACCATCAGCGAAATGGACACGCTGACCTGGACGGTGCTGCTCCTGCTGGGCTGTCTGCGCTACCTGACTTATGCCCTGCAACTTTACCTGATGATGCTCTTCTTCCTCGTCGATCTCTCCGCCCTGGAAGCCCTGATTGCCATCCCGCTCAATTATCTGCTCGTATCGGTTCTTCCGTCGGTGGCCTTCTCGGAGGTCGGTGTACGTGCCACCTGCGGTACTATCTGCCTGGGTCCGTTTACCGAAAATGTGCTGGGAGGCGCGCTGGCCAGCGCCGCTGTATGGCTGGTCAATTACGTTATCCCCATGCTGACCGGCACCCTGCTGACCAACAAGAAGCGCCAGGATTTGCAAAAGCCGTAAAAATTTTGTAGATTTGCTTTTTGGAATCTCATTGCAAATCGTCCTACCATGAAAAACACACGATACCTGCTATTGGTCCCGGCCCTTGCGCTGCTGGCTGCGTGCGAGATAAACGACGGCTACAACAAGGAGCACCCGGAGCCGATCACCGACACCACCGTCATCCCGCCCAAGGACAACAGCAGCCTGCATGTCGGCTCGGTGACAGACTGTGAGGAGAATACCTACCCGCTGGTCAAGATCGGCGATCAGATCTGGATGGCCGAGAACCTGCGTTGCACCAAATACGACACGGAGAGCGAAAAAGCGGGGCAGCACATCTTCACCACACAGGCCGAACAAGGCGCCCCCTACTACATTGATCCGTTCGAGATTACCGATGAGTTCAGCGAGAATCTGGTCCAGTACCACCGCAACAAACTCGGCTATCTGTACAACTGGTCGGCCGCCATGGGACTGACCTCCGCCGAGGCGGAAAAAATGGATATAGAGGCGGACGAACCCCGCCAGGGGCTGTGTCCCAACGGCTACCACCTGCCCACGCAGGCCGAATGGCACGAACTGCTCGATGCGGTAGGAGGTGAGCAGCAGGCCGCCATCAAGTTGAAGGCTACGACAGGCTGGTATGTCGGCGATGCCTATCACGAAGGCGGCACCGACGACTACGGCTTTGAAGCCCTTCCCGCCGGTTATGCGCAGGGTCCGCTGATCGGACATCTCGGTGTGGATACACGCTTCTGGACCGCCACCCCCTATGGCTATACCTACGCCAATCAGATTTACCTGCAATACTATCCGGAAGGATCTCTGGATATGATTTCGGGCAAGACCCACGCGGTAAGCGTGCGCTGCATCAAGAACTAATACCGCCTTCCGGCAAACGGCTTATTTCCCCGTCGCCTTTTTTACGGGGTCACAGGTCAAGTCGATGCCGAGCTTCTTGAAGATTTTACGGTCCACCTCACTGAGCATAACCGTAGTGTGCACCTGACATCCTTTGAGTTTGGTCAGTTGGGCGATTGCCTGTTTGGCGTTTTCGTCCTGTAGCGAGAGCATGGCCAAGGCTACGAGCACCTCATCGGTGTGCAGCCGCGGATTGCGTCCCATCAGTACATTGACTTTCAAATCCTGGATAGGTTCGATCATCTCGGCCGGAATCAGTTTGACATCGTGGTTGATGCCCGCCATGTATTTGGTGACATTCAGGAGCAGGGCGGCACTCGGACCCAACAAGGGTGAGGTTTTGGAGGTGATGATGGTTCCATCTTCCAACTCCATCGCTGCCGTAGGCACGCCGGTCTCCTCTGCATAATCCTTGGCTGCCTGTATCACCCGGCGGTTGTCGGCCGTGACACCCACTTGCTGCATCAGCAGCGCCTCCTTGTTGACCTCGGCGGCATCACAAAGGCCGTCGGCCATGCGGTTGAGTGTGGCATAGTAGCGGCGGATGATCTCCTGCCGCGACGCCTCACAGCACACCTCATCGTCGTAAATGCAGTATCCGGCCATATTAACACCCATATCGGTCGGGGATTTATATGGATTCTCGCCGTATATGCCCTTGAAGATCGCATTCAGCACCGGATAGATTTCGATGTCACGATTGTAGTTGACCGTGGTTTTACCGTAGGCTTCCAGATGGAAGGGGTCAATCATGTTCACATCGTTCAGGTCGGCGGTGGCGGCTTCGTAAGCCACATTGACCGGGTGCTTGAGCGCCAGATTCCAAATGGGGAAGGTCTCGAATTTGGCATAGCCCGCTTTGACTCCCCGACGGTTCTCCTGGTACAACTGGCTGAGACATACGGCCATTTTGCCACTGCCGGGACCCGGTGCGGTAACCACCACCAAAGGACGGGTAGTCTCCACATAGTCGTTCTTGCCAAATCCTTCGTCGGAATCGATCAATGCGACATTGGAGGGATAGCCCTCAATGGTGTAATGGTAGTAGGCCCGGATTCCCAAACGCTCCAGCCGCTTGCGGAAGGATTTGGCGCTTTCCTGCTCTTGGAAATGGGTGATAACCACCGAGCTGACCATCAGACCGCGACGTTCGAACTCATCACGCAGACGCAGCACATCCACATCGTAGGTAATGCCCAGATCCCCGCGCACTTTGTTCTTCTCGATGTCCACTGCGCTGATAACGATAACGATTTCGGCATCGTCCTTGAGCTGCATGAGCATCTTGAGTTTGCTGTCGGGTTGAAACCCGGGCAACACGCGGCTGGCATGGAAATCGTCAAATAGTTTTCCCCCAAACTCCAGGTAAAGTTTGTCCCCGAACTCCGCTATCCGCTCCTTAATGTGTTGTGACTGAATCTTAACGTACTTGTCGTTGTCGAATCCGTATTTCATAGGCCATGTTGTAACTCCTTGCAAAGGTAGCGTTTTGCCCGGAATTTCCTTGCGGCAAATGCAGGAAGTTTTGAACCGCCACCGCCAACACTGCCAAATCTACAATCAACCGCCATCCCCTTTGGAAAAACCGAAAAAAAACGTTACCTTTGCCACTGTCATCTAATTTTAATTTTTCTCAACTATGGCAAAACCTATTCGAAACACGCCCTTCCTGTATGGCAAGGACGCCGCTGACTTCATTGAAGCAGCCAATCGTGAAATCAACCCCGAAGAACGCCGGCGCAACCGCCTCGAAGTCGAAAAAGCCT
>JAGDAS010000021.1 GCA_017959385.1 Paludibacteraceae bacterium | reverse complement strand
GCTCGACGAGTCGAAACTGCCGCTCGAACTGCCTGAAGTTGACAAATTCCTGCCGACCGAAACCGGAGAACCGCCCCTGGGCCGTGCCAAAAACTGGAAAACCGAAGACGGATTCCCGCTCGAGCTCAACACCATGCCGGGTTTTGCCGGCTCATCGGCCTACTACCTGCGCTATATGGATCCGCACAACGACCAGGCGCTCGTAAGCCGTGAGGCCGACGCATACTGGCGCAATGTCGATTTGTACATCGGCGGTACCGAGCATGCCACCGGCCACCTGATTTACAGCCGCTTCTGGAACAAGTTCCTGTTTGACCTCGGTTTGGTCTGTGAGGACGAGCCGTTCAAGAAATTGATCAACCAGGGCATGATCCAGGGCCGTTCCAACTTTGTGTACCGCGTGATCGGCACCAACAAGTACGTGTCGCTGGGCCTTAAGGACCAATACGAGACCCAACCCATCCATGTGGATGTCAACATTGTAAGCAACGACGTACTCGATTTGGACAAGTTCCGGGCCTGGAGCCCCGACTACCGCGACGCCGAATTCATTCTCGAAGACGGCAAATACATCTGCGGATGGGCGGTGGAAAAAATGTCGAAGTCCATGTACAACGTGGTCAACCCCGACGACATCGTATCCAAATACGGCGCCGACACGCTGCGTCTCTACGAAATGTTCCTCGGACCGCTCGAGGCCTCCAAACCCTGGGACACCAACGGAATCGACGGCGTACACCGTTTCTTCAAACGGCTCTGGGGACTCTTCTTCCAGGGTGACGCATTCGTACTGAGCGACGAGGCACCGACCGAAGCCGAGCTCAAGACCCTGCACAAGACCATCAAGAAAATCGGACAGGACATCGAGCAATTCTCGTTCAACACCTCCGTAGCCGCCTTTATGATCTGTATCAACGAATTGGGACAGACCAAGTGCAACAAACGCGCCATCCTCGAACCGCTCATCGTACTGCTGACGCCCTTCGCCCCGCACATCTGCGAGGAGCTGTGGCATCTGGCCGGCCACGACACCACCGTCTGCGACGCCAAATTCCCCGTGTATGAGGAAAAGTACCTGACCGAATCGACCGTCAAGTACCCGGTTTCGTTCAACGGCAAGGTGCGCTTCACGATCGAAATGCCCGCCGACGCCGACCGTGCTGCGGTGGAACAGGCGGCGCTCACCGCCGAGCAAGCGCAGAAATTCCTGACCGCGGCGCCGAAAAAGGTGATCGTCGTTCCTGGCAAGATCGTCAACATCGTGTTGTAAACAAGCAACAAAAAAAAACGGTTGGTCAAAAACCAACCGTTTTTTTTTGTTGCGCATCACCGGTTTATTTCGAATTCAACTTGATAAACCGCAGAATGTTGGTGTAAAGGGTCGATTGCAGCTGCGATCCCGTCATGCTTTCATCGGAAGCGGGAAGCACCTGCATCTGCACGTCGGCACCGATCGTCTTCAACTTGTCAACCATGCGGTAAGTATTCTCAGCCGAGAAGAATCCGTCATTCATCGCATGCATGAGCAGCAGCTTGCCGTTCATGTGGCCGGCCTTGGCCACGAAGTTGGCCACGCGGCCGTCAAAGGTGATCTCACCCTGCTCCTGTTTGAGCATCTGCTCCAACTCCTCCGACTTGTGCGACACCAGATCCGTTACCGGCGAAATGATGACGCCACCGGATATGATGGACTTTTCGTGCAACAAAGCGGCAAGTACGACACCGCCCGACAACCGGTTGCCCAACATAAACACATTCTTACCGTCACAATTCTGATGACGGATCAGCCATGCGGCCGCCTTCAGATAATCTTCGGCAGCAACGGTGAAGATTGACAGTCCCTTGGCCTTTTTGTTGGGATATACGCGGGCGACCATAGACCCCTGTCCCGCCAGATAGTAGGCGATATCCTGCATCCATTGGTTGCGATGGTCCTCCACACTCAACACGAGCTGCGGTTTCTGTGCACCTTTTTTGTAAAGGACCCAACCTTTGCAGCCGTCAAAATCCATTTCCTCGCGCACAATATCGTCGCTGAACGTATCGCGGGAAAGTTCGCGGAGCTCCTTGCCATCGGCCGCACTGCGCACCGAATAGATGTGCGGAGTGGTCCGGTTGCTGTAGGAAAGTTCAAAATGCTTGTAATCGTTTGAGAACAAGGCGGAATTCGTGCCTTCCTCCACCGCCAGAGGAGTCTTCTGTCCATTGATCGTAACCCGGTACACACCCCGGTTCTCACGACCATTTTCATCGGACTGATAGAATACCGACTGGGTCTTTTCATCATAGCCGTACAGATCCGTTACGTCAAACTTACCCGACACCAACGTGGAAACGGATTTGCCGGACTCCAGATCAAACAACTTGATCCGGTTGAACCCCTCGCTGTTCTCGAGCAGCACAAAACGGTTGTGACCGACCACCAGCATTTCACTGGCGTTTTCCGGCGAAATGTATTTGCCTTCGGCATAGGAATAGAGTTTCCTCACCACCGTCTTGGCGGCCGGGTCCTTGATGGAAACCTTGACCACACTCATGCGTTTTTGCTCACGATGCAGGTAAGCGACCAGGAAATCCCGACCGGAATTGGTCCAAAGGATACGGGTGATAAATATATCCTGGTCAGGCAGCAGGGCGTCATATACCCATCCCTCTTTGACGTTGTACAGGTAGGTATGGTGGTTCTTGGCATAGACTACATACTGGTCATCGGGCGAGAACATGATGTAGGCACCCGTTCCGTAGGCTTGCACCACATAGTTGCCCGTCGCCACGGCGGCTGTACCGTCGGAGGTGACACGGGTCTCACGCATACCGCGCTGAAGATCGGTCAGATAGACATCACCCTGGCGCAGAAAAGCCACCAGATTCCCGTCATGCGAAAAAATCGGCTGACTTTGCGCCCCCTTCGCCGACAACTTTTCACAACGTCGTGTGGCAAACGTGTACACATAATGGTTCCGATCACTGTAACGCAACAGCACCCGCCCCCCGTTGGCACTTACCGAGAAGGCCTCCACCCGGTCGAGCGGATTGACTTTCATTTGTTGGAAAACCACCAGTGTATCCTCCCGGCCTGTCTGGTAATTTCCCCGGAGCAGCATGCGTTTGTCAGCCGACAAGCGGGCATACTCCCCGCCTTTTCCGAAAGGAACAAGCATAGGATCAGCGGCCTGGGCTGCCCATCCGTAGGCCACCATGGCCATCAACAAAAAGAACTTTCTCATAAATAGATCCATTGGTTTTTACAAAAGTAATAACAATTTTTCAATAATCGCCTATAATTCCGCCTTTTCGCATGCCACTGTACAAACATACCCCTTCTCGCGACAGACTTTCGTCTGAAAACAAATCCCCGCGACCCAATCATTCTCCAACAGCGTAGCGATCTGGTCGGTAATCCCTTCGCCGGTCAGTTTGCACAGGGCTTCCTTGCGTGTCCACAATTCCGCAAACAATTCCTGCGGACGGTCGGAAGCCTCCACGGCACGCCGTTCGTTGTCCGAAAGAACATAATCCATCAAATCGGGTTTGCCGCGGCCAATGGTTTCCACATCGACCCCTACGGGGCGGTCGGATACGACACAGGCAACAGCCTGCCGGCAATGGCTCAGGCTGAAATGGATATCCCGGTGGGCGGCGAGCATGGGCTTTCCATGCTCACCGTATTCGAACTCCGGCGGCTGAGCGATGCCGTACTCCTCCTGTAGCGCGCGACATAACAGACGGTACGACAGCACGCACTGCCTGCGACCCAACGCATGGCGGATCGACTCCGCCTGGTGGCGGCGCTGCACAGGCAACTGGTGCATCCACATTTCGACCTCACGGTCGGTGAAGCGTTCCAACTGATCTTCCAGGTAGAGCATTACGTACGGATTAACAAGGGGTAAAGGTACAACAAAATGCACAAAAAAGCAAGGACGGTCCGAAGGCCGTCCCTGCCACACACAATCATTGTCCATTACACACGCTACGGTTACGCTTACCCTTACAGACGAATTACAATCTCAACGGGCCCGTGAGGGTGATGCATCGGAGCAGGACCCGGATGGGGCATCGGGCGATGGCAATGATGCTTGGGGGGCATTGCCGGATGGTGGGCCTCCGGCCCGTGTTTCATGTTCTCATGCTTCGGATGGTGGGCTGGAGCCGGTCCACCCTTGTGATGTTCCACACGCATTTCGGTTTTCGGTCCTTGGTGACCCTGCTTGTCCGGCGACTTGGCATACGAAACTCCGATACCCAAAAACAAACTCATTACCGATATAACTGCCAACTTTTTCATAATCTTTCTGTTTTAAAAATTCAACTTCGGTTCATCTTCACCGCATCGGGTGGATTTTGCTGTTTGGACGGAACAACATCCGGGAGGTTTGCCCGAAGTTATGTTAAGATAACCTTAAAAATGTGCCCATATATTAAAATACCCCGTCGGAATTTCGTACATTTGCAAACCTATTGTAGGATTTCATGGGCGATCAACTGAAACAAAAAATGCTGGGCGCTTTGGCCTGGAGCTCGGTGGACCGGGTGGCCCAACAGGCCGTCCAGTTCTTTATCGGCATTGTGCTGGCACGCCTGCTGACCCCGGCCGATTACGGTCTGATGGGCATCGTCATGATCTTCGCCGCCCTCTCCTACGTTCTGGTGGAAAGCGGTTACTCATCGGCGCTGGTGCGTACGCAGCATATCACGGCCGCCCACACCGACACGGTGTTCTACACCAACCTGGCCATTTCGGCCACCCTCTACCTGATCGTCTTCTGCTGCGCTCCGCTGATCGGGGATTTCTTCGGCGATGTGCGCTTGGTGCCGCTCACACGCGTCACCTTCCTGGCGGTTCTATTCAATGCCCTGTATCTGGTTCCCTATGCCTTGGCCGGCAAAGAAATGGATTACCAGACCATCACCAAAGTCAACCTCTTCGCCACCGTCTGCAGCGGTACCATCGGCATCGTGACGGCCTTCAACCACTGCGGGGTATGGGCACTGGCCATCCAACAGATCGGCTACCACTTTTTCCGCATGGTCGGATTCTACTACTGGACCGCCTGGCGGCCCAAACTGCAGTTTTCGGCCGCCGTATTGAAAGGCTACACGCATTTCAGCACACACATGTTGGGATCTTCGCTGCTGAACGTGGTCTTCAACAAGCTCTATACCACCGTTTTCTGAAAAATCTACACCCAGACCAATGTCGGATTCTACAACCAGGCCGACAAAATGAGCGAGATGGTGTTGTTCACCTTCCAATCCATTCTGAGCACCACCTACAACCTGTTTGCCCACATTCAGGACCAGCAGGAACGCATCCGGCGCATCTTCCGGCTGATGGTCAAACTCACCTCGCTGATCACCATTCCCGTCATGATGGTGCTCATTGCCAGTGCCGAACCGCTTTTTTACACGCTCTTCGGCGAAAAATGGATGGATTCGGTCCCCTACTTCCAATGGATCTGCGCCGCCAACCTGTGGAGCACCATTTACCTGATCAACAACCACGCGCTCAACTCCGTCGGCAAATCGCACATCAGCTTCCGGATTGAACTGCTCAAACGCGGTCTCACGTTGGCCACACTGGTCGCAGCGCTCTATTGGAACCACCTCCATCCGGAGGCCGGCATCGGGACGCAGATCACCCGGGTGTTGATGGGCTACGCATTTGCCTGCACCGCAGCCTGGCTGCTGTCCATGTGGTGCATCAAACGGCATTTCGCCATCAGCGGACTCGAACAAGTGGATGACCTGCTGCCCGCAGTAGGATTGGGATTCCTATTGGCCGCCAGCTGCTATGGTCTGGGGTGTCTGACAACCAATCTGTATATACGGTGCATTGTGGAACTCGGCGCCGCCGTGGTACTGTACATCGGGTTGTTGCGCATCCTCTCTCCATCCACCTGGATACGCATCGTCAATTATCTGAAAAACAGGCAGCTCCGGTCATAACGCCCGGCACAGGAGCACAAAAATCCTTTGTGTAGGACGCAAGCCGGCAATCCGGATTCCCGAAAGTATTTGCTGCACAGCGGCATGACTACGGACCTGACGGAAAAAGTCCGGCAGCGACCGCCATCCCTTGAATCGGAGTTCATTATACATGGAAGTGTACAAACGGCGTACCATGCCGGTACGGAACAACTGCCGTTTGCTGTCCTGCAGCCCGTAACGCCGCAGGATTCCGGCCAGGATATCGGCATAGGCCAGCATATGCGCCACCGATTTGTATTCGTAACGGCCGAAGGCGTTCTCTCCGTGCAACAGGTGGTGGTACAGCACCTGGGGCAGAATCACCGCCTTTCGCGCGCAGGCGAAAAGACCGACATTGAACAACGCATCCTCATAGGAAGTGACCCGGTTGTCCGGAAATTTCAATCCGTTGTCGGTAATAACGCTACGGCGGATGAGTTCGGTCCATACCGAATTCACATTGCGGAACGAAGCCTCCGATGGCGATGCGTACTGCGCCTCAATCAGGGCGTCGAGCACCTGCTGCCGCACATCGTCGTCGCCACAGGCCGGCAGGCGGTATGCCACATCCTCACACCGACGGCGTTCGCTGTAATGACACATCACCACATCGGCGCCGGTGGCTTCCGCACGTTGGTACAAACGCTCAAACATGTCGGGTTCCATTAGGTCGTCGTGGTCCGAAAATCCGACATACTCCCCCGTCGCGGCAGCCAAACCGGCATTGCGGGAAAGTCCGATGTTCAGATTGCGGTCGTTGCGCACCAATTTGACGCGGTTGTCCTCCCGGGCGAAGAGCTCAGCCAGCTCGGCCGTACCATCGGTCGGACAATCCAGCACCATAACCAATTCCAAATCGCGCAGGGTTTGACGCAGAATGGACTCCACGCAGGGGCGGAACAATCGGCCGGCATTGTACACCGGCATAATGACGCTTACTTTCGGTTGCATAATGTCTGATAGTATTCAGTCAGTCGGCCGGCCACAGCCTCGGGCGAGAAACGCTCCCGGCATCCGGCGGCGATGGCCGCATCATCGTATTCGGAACGGCGGTCGTACATTTGCCGTAAGGCATGAACCGCAGCCGCTTCGTCATCCACGGGAACCACCAGGCCGTCGGCGGGACGGATGAACTCCTCCGGGCCGCCCGAAGCCGTGGCGACCACGGGCAGGCCCATGGCCATGGCCTCGACAAACGATACACCGAATGTTTCGGAAGCCGAAAGCAGCACAAAAGCATCGGCCCTGCGGTAGCGTTCCGCCATATCGGCGCGCTGCAGCATTCCGTGCAGGCGCACCCGACGCTCCAGTCCCAACCGGGCAATATCCTGTTCGAGCTGCGGCCGCTGCGGTCCGTCACCGATAATATCGAGTTCCGCCCCTTCCGGAAATGCCTGCGCAAACGCCTGCAACAGGAAGCGCATCCGCTTGCGTTCGATCAACAGACCGGCCGACACCCAGCGGAACGGCGTATGCACCGCCGGCCTTCCGGCAAACGGGAAAGACGACAGGTCAACCACATTGGGAACCGGAACGAAATCCAATCCGAAATTTCCGCGCAAACGGTTTTGATATGCAGCCGACACACAGAGCAGTCCGTCGGCAGCGGCATAAGCGGTGCGGGCCACATGCCGGTCCAACCGGCTGACCGCCTCCAACGGCCGGGCCAGTTTGCTGCTGTGCTCGGTCAACACCAAGGACACTTCGGGATGACGGCGTTTGATGCCGGCTGCCAAAGCGCCGATGAAGTAAAAATGGGCATGCACCACATCGGCAGGACCGCAGACCGCAGCCATACGGTCGTAGAGCAAGGATGCCCGGCGCTGCAGCCAAGGGAGCAGGTGCCGGTACATGCCGGTCGGGAAAGAAAAAGCGAACACGGGGATCCCCTCCCGTTCCGTACGGCTCCACCCCATCGGGCGGTCCAACACCCGCCGGTAGTCGAGCACCAGAAAGCGCACATCATGCCCGGCATCGCGCAGGGCGCGTGCCTGATCCCATTCGAAAATGCCGTTCATCGGAGCGGCCGCTGTGGGAATGCCTCGGGATAAGACCGCGATTCTCATAAATAAACGGGCTCCTCCGGTTGCCCGTCCTGCGGACCTGCCGTCCAGGCAAAACACTTGTAGCGGGCATCCGACAGGAAACCCAGCGACAGGGCGATAAAAAGTTTCTCCTTCCAACTCCGACAGGGACGGATACCCTGGCACGAAAGCACCCGGTAACCGGCCCGTTCGAAAAGACGCTGCATGGAGCGTCGGGTAAAGAACCGCAGGTGCGTGTCGTCCAGCACACCGCCTTCCGGTGTATAGCCGAAATCCCGGTGCCAGAGCAGCTCCGTCACCAGCACACCGATGTAACGGATATTCGGAATGCTGGCCACCACCCGTCCGTCGGGTTTCAATTTGCCACGCATCTTGTAAAGCAACCGTCCCGGCCAGGGAAGATGCTCTAAAACATCGTTAAAGACCACACAATCGAAATATCCGTCGGGCAACTGCTCCACCAACTCCATGGCATCGCCCACCAACACCCGGTGGCAGAAAGCCTTGGCAGCCTCCGCTTCAACAGGATTGATGTCCATACCCCACAGTTCGCGGTCCGGGCGTTGCAGCGACTGCAGAAACGTTCCGGCACCACACCCGACTTCCAGAATACGCAGGGCGTTGCCGGGTACCCAGGGCAGCATTTCCAGACGGGGTTGACAGTAATAGGTGGATTCTTTCATACGATTCAAGTCAAAGATATACAATCATTTATACGACGTACCGCTTCGGTGGCCAACGCCCCACGGCTGTAGCCTCCCGGATCGGCCGGGGCGAAATCCGCCTCGGGTTCCTGCAGGAACCGGGCCATGCAGTCTGTATCGTTGTAACCGGCCACCCGGCCCGCCCGTTGCTGTTCCAAAATCCGGGCGGCATCGCTGTCCGTACGGGTCAGCGCCAGGATCGGCCGGCCGGCCGCCAGGTATTCAAACAGTTTGCCGGGCACCACGGCCGAAGCCTCCTCCACCTGCGGAGTCACCAGCAAGAGAACGGTGCTTTGCCGCATCAGCCGGACGGCCTCCCTGTGCGGGACACGGGGCAGCAATTCCACCCGTTCCCGCAGATCGTGCGGTATATGGTGCTCCAGAGCGGCCTCGCCGACAAAACGCAAACGGTACGGGCATGAACGGAAAGCCGGCCAGAAGCCCTCCAGATCGTGGGGATCGGTCAGTGTTCCGATATAGGTGACATAAGGTTGGATGCCGGGGGCCTGTTCGGCAAAATCCCCTTCGTCATAGCCGTTGGAAAGCACGGATATGCGTCCGGCGGCCTGCGGATAACGGGCCGACAGCGTACGGCAAGTGGATGCGCAGGTGGTCCATACGGCATCGGCTCCGCACACCACCGACGCCTCCAGACGGAGGTTCCACCAACGGGCCAACCGGGTGGGATACAAACGGTGCATATAGTAGATATCCGTCCAAGGGTCCCGCAGATCGGCCACCCAGGCGATTTGCGGGAAACGGCGTTTCAACCGGAGTCCGACCAATTGGGAGGAATGTGGCGGCGACGTGGTGACCACCGCCCGGATGTCCGGATCACCTTCCAGCAGCTCCACCGCCCGTCGGAAGGCGTAGCGGTTCCATCCGCGCCGGGCGTCCGGCAGAAAGAAATGGCCCCGCACAAACCGCATCATCCGCTGCCACAACGTCGGGCGGTCGGTATCCGAAAAACCGCTGTGCGGCAGCGAACGCTCGCCCGATGCGCGCTTGAGCAGCG